>JAFMQQ010000939.1 GCA_017354595.1 Micromonosporaceae bacterium | reverse complement strand
GCCCTGCCGGGCGATGTGCAGTGCGCCCGGACCGGGCCAGGAACGCGTGCCGGTGGGGGTGGTTGCGGCGGCTCGGGTGGCGCCGGCGGCTGGAGTGGCGGCGGTGACCGCGCCGGCGAGGAAGGCGAGCGTCGCCGCTCCCGCGGCGGCAAGTACTCGAGGACGCATGGCTCTCTCCTAGAGGAAAGCGCTTTCCCCGCCAACGTTGGCACAGCGCTCTTGTTGAGTCAATGAATGTGGTGTGCAGACTTGTTGCAGGCGGGTTCAGGCCGGGCGCAGGTGCAGCCACATGCATACCAGCGGCAGTTTCCCCCCGCTGACCAGGTGGTGGTCTTCGCCCGGAGCGATCACGAGCACGTCCCCGGTTTGAAAGCCGCCGGCCACGCCGTCGATCTCGATCACCCCGGAACCCTGCAGGATGCAGAACACCTCGGGCACCTCATGCACATGGCGCCCCTCCGGGTGGGTACGCCCACCGGCCTCGTACCGGCTCACGCCGCCGCGGTCGGCGACGTACCCGGGCACCGCAGTACCCACCACCGGCCCGTCCCCGCCGGTGGTGAGGTCATGCAGGGTCAGCTTGCGCACCAGCAACCTCCAGACTCAGGGGTGGCACCGCCCACGCGGCACCGAGCTTCGCGAAGGACGCGTCCGTGGCCGCGGCCGCCCGGACCAGCTCGGCGACTCCCGGGATCGCCGGACCGTCGGACTGCGCGGCGAGGTGGGCCGAAGCGACCCGGTGCGGGGCGGGTCCAGCCACAACCGCCTGGATCACCGCGGTGAACGGCCGGGCCGCCGCGAGAGGTGCGAGCAGCGGTACCGCTGGGTCTGCCCGGTGGGCGAGCAGGTTCGCCAGCGGGTCTGTCCGGCCGGGTACCACCCGTGCCGGGGTATCTGCGGGCAGCCGTAGCACATCCGTCGGGTACTCCAGGACTGCCGAGGCCTCGGTGCCGTACACGGTGATCTCGCCCGCGATCCGGGTGGTGCTGGCCAGGCTCACCGCGACCCGGACCGACGGACCGTCCGGCAGCCGCAGTCGCAGGTTCGCGGTGTCATCCACCTCGATGTCGCGCACCGCGTACCGCTCGACCAGCGCGCTGTCCGGCCGGCCGCCGGCTTGGGCGCTCCCGCCCGGGGCGCGTCGTGCATGCCGGGTCGCGGCGGCCGCGATCACCAGGCAGTCCATCAGGGCGTGCGCGAACGGGTTGGCCAGCGCGCCATCCAGTACTGGCCGGCCATGCAGGCTGCGGCGGCCGGCCCACGGCGCCCGCGTGTAGTAGCTGTCGGGCCGCCACCAGGCCGCAGCGGCCGCGATGCGAGTGACCATGCCCAGCCGCCCACCCTCCACCGCGGCCAGCAGCTGCGCCAGCGCCGCGGAGCCGAGCGCCTGGAAGCCGATCTGGCAGCACCGCCCGGCGCCCCGAAGCGCGGCGGTCAGCCGGTCGTGCTCGGCCAGATCGAGAACGGGCGGCTTCTCCAGCATCAGATCGGCACCGGTCGCGACCGCGTCCAGCGCGATGGCCAGGTGGGTGTGCGGCGGCGTGGCGACCACGACCACATCCGGGGCGGTCGCCGCGAACAGCGCGCGGTGGTCGGTGAAGAACGGTTGCGGCGCCGGTACCGGCCGGATGTCGCACACTCCCACCAGGCGCAGCTGCCCGGCTTCCGCCGCAGCGGCGATGCGCCGCAGGTGCTTCGCGCCGTGGCCGGCGGCACCCACCAGGGCGACGCGCGGCATGCCGCTGTTCACCCCACCGCCAGCGGTAGCAGGATGCCGTCAGGATAGGGCTTTCCGGGTACCGCGGGTGGATCTGG
>JAFMQQ010000938.1 GCA_017354595.1 Micromonosporaceae bacterium | reverse complement strand
GGCGGGCAGCAGGAGCAGAACCACCACCAGCGGCGCGGTGAGCACCGCCGTCCCGATGATCCCGACGAAGGTGAGCAAGCCGCGGGCACTGCCCGAGCCGCTGCTGCGGGCGAACGGGTTGCCGCTGCGCTCGGCCGGGAAGGCGGCGTACACGGAGATAAACGAGGCGAGCGAGAGCGATCCGCCCATGCCCGCCACGAGCAGGCCGACCGACTGCGGTAGCTGGCCCGGGGTCCCGCCGACCAGAGTGGTAACGCTCGCCACCACCAGGAGCACCGGGCCGATCAGCATGGCCAGGCCGGTGATCCGGGCCAGCAGATCGGTGCGGCCGGGTACGCCGGCGAGCAGGTGGGTCGCGTATGCCCCACCGTCGAAGCCGAACTGGTTGGCCAGGATCGACCCGGACAACGCGCACGCCAGCGCGATCGAGATCGGCAGCCCGGTCGGGCCGGCCTTGTTCCGCTCCGACGCCACCAGCACCGCGATCGGTACCACGCAACTGCCCACGGTGATCGAGATCAACGCGCCGCGCCGGTTCGGGTCCCGCGACCACGACCGCAGCTCTCTGGCGAGGATGGCCAGGTACTGGCTGGGCCGGGCGTGGCGCAGTACCCAGGGCAGCAGGGTGGCGACCGCGCCGCCGGTGGCGGCCCTGCGCCCGGAGGGCCCGCTGACCGTACCGACCATCGCCGACTCGATGGTTCTCGACCACCACCACAGCAGCAGCCCGGCCGTTGCCACCAGGATCGCCAGCCGGGCCACCGCGAGCAGGGGCCGGCCGGCTGCCACGTCGTACGGCGTGGCGAACCCGGCGCCCAACGGCGTCCAGGCCAGTACCCGGGCCAACCCCAGCAGCGGGGTCAGGCTGGCGTGCTGGACCGCCGGCCGCAGGAACAGGTTCAGTGGCCCGATCGAGGCGCCGAGCAGCGCGACCACAACACCGGTGAGGTCGCGCATCCGCCGGGACCGCAGCAGGGCCGCCAGCGCACTGGTCACCGCCCGGCTGGCGAGTACGCAGACCACCAGGCTCAGTACGGCACCGAGCAGACCGACCAGGGCACCGCCGGCACCGGCCCGGGTGGCGCCGGCGTAGACCAGGCCGGCCAGGGCGAGGGCGGTCGCCGCGGCGGGGATACCCACGCACGCGGCAGCGAGCATGCCGACGGCGAGAGTGCGGCGCGGCAACGGGTACAGCGCGAACCGGGCCGGATCCAGCGTCTCGTCGACACCGAAGAACAGCACCGGTACCAGCACCCAGCCGAACACCAGCAGGGAACCGACACACACCGCGAGCACCAGGCCCGCGTCCACGCCGACCAGCCCGCTGGCCAGGAAGGCGGCGAAGCCACCGGCGGCGATCGCCATGCCGAGCAGCAGCCCGAAGGCGAAGGCGACCACCCGACCGGCGCTGGCGCGCAACCCGTTGCCGATGATGCGCAGCTTGAGCCGGACGAAGTAGCGGACGCGTACCGGGCCGGGCCGGACGCCGGCACCCCCGTCGGCGGCGACCAGCGGTGGAACCGTCACAGCCACGACAACTCCTCGCCGGTGGCGACCCGGCCGCCGACCACCTCGACGAAGACGTCCTCCAGGTCGCGCTCGCCACGTACTTCGTCGAGGGTGCCGACCTCCTTGATCCGGCCGTCCGCCATGATCGCCACGTGGCTGCACAGCCGCTCAACCAGCTCCAGCACGTGGCTGGAGAAGATGACCGTGCCGCCACCGCCGATGTACCGCTGCAGGATGTCCCGGATCAACGCGCCGGAGACCGGGTCGACCGCCTCGAACGGCTCGTCCAGCACGAGTACCCGCGGGG
>JAFMQQ010000937.1 GCA_017354595.1 Micromonosporaceae bacterium | reverse complement strand
CGCTCGCGCTCGCCGCGGACGCATTCATCATCGAGGGTGGCGCGGGGCCGGACGTGGTCGCCGGGTACCCGTGGTTCGGCGCCTGGTCCCGGGACACGATGATCGCCTACGAGGGACTCTTCCTCGCCACCGGCCGCGCCACCGAGGGGCGCGAACTGCTGCGGGCGTACGCCGGCACGGTGTCGGAGGGGATGCTGGCCAACACCACCGACTCGGGCCGGCCGGAGTACAACACCGTCGACGGCACCCTCTGGTTCATCCACGCGGTGGGCCGGCACGTCGCGCTGACCGGGGACACCGACCTCGGCGCCGAGCTTCTGTCCACATTGGACGATGTGGTGGCGGCGCACCGGGCCGGCACCCGGTACGGGATCCGCGTCGATCCGGCGGACGGACTGCTACGCGCCGGTACGCCCGGGTACGCGCTGACCTGGATGGACGCCTGCGTGGACGGAGTACCCGTCACGCCACGGATCGGGGTGCCGGTGGAGGTCAACGCATTGTGGGTCAACGCACTGGGTACGATCGCCGCGCTGCGTGGCGAGTCGCCCGGACCCGACTTCGAGCAGGCCGCCGGCTCGTTCCGCCGGACCTTCGCACCCGGCACCGGCGGCTGGCTGCCCGACCTGGTCGGGGACGGCACACTGCGACCGAACCAGTTGCTGGCGTACGGGCTGCCGTACGCGCCACTGCGTGGCGACCGACCGGGCGAGGCGGTCACCGCGCAGCTGCTCACCCCGCTCGGCCTGCGCAGCCTCGCCCCGACCGAGCCCGGGTACCTGGGCCGGCACCGCGGCGACGGTCCAGCCCGGGACCGGGCGTACCACCAGGGGACGGTGTGGCCCTGGCTGATCGGCCCGTACCTGGACGCGCTGCGCGCCGCCGGCGAGGACGGACCGGCCGACCCGCTCGCGGGTCTGGTCGCGCACCTCGCCGAGTACGGCCTCGGCTCGGTATCGGAGACGGCCGACGGTGACCCGCCGCACGGCGGCACCGGGTGCCCGTTCCAGGCCTGGTCGGTGGCGGAGACCCTGCGCACCTGGCGCAGGGCCGCCACGACATAGCACCGCGACACCGGCCTACGGCCGCTGGCCCGCCCGGTCCACGATCGCGGTCTGCAGCACCGCGTTCTGCTCGGTGACGGTACCGGCCGGCTTGCCATCCACCACGGTGGTCGACACCGTCCGCGAACCGAGGTAGGCATAGCTGGTGGGATCGAAGATCAGCTGGTTCTGTGCCACCGGGGCCGGCGGAGGTGGGCTGGTACCCGGACGGGGCTGCTCGGTGTAGCCGAGCAGGGACTGCGCGACCGCGATACCGTGCCGGCCGGCCGCATCGACCACATCGGGTACCACGACGGACCCGGGCAACCGGGATGCCGCCTCGAAGAGAGCGCCACGTTGCGAAGGCGTCAGGTAACCGTTGAGCAGGCCGGTGATCACCTCGTACACGAAGATCTGGGCGAACGCGGGGTCGCCCTTGCTGCGTTCCAGGGCGGCTGAGCGCAGGTAGGCGAGCATGGCAGTGGAATCGGTCGGCAGATCCGGCCGGTACGCCGGCTGCGGCACGCATGACCCGCCCGGTGGGCAGCCTTGGACGAGGGTCGGATACCCCAGCGATGGCTCCACCAGTTGCAACCCGTCCCTGGTACCGTCCACCGACGCCCAGGTCTCCCACAACCTCGGCACGCCCGGCACGACGCGCGGGAGCCCGTCCTTGCCCGGTGCCCACTCCTTGTCCAGCTCGGCCTGGCGGCGCGAGCGGGTGTAGACGAACTGGTTCGGGCGCGGCACGGTGCTCCGCTCCGAGCGTGCGGTCTGCGCG
>JAFMQQ010000936.1 GCA_017354595.1 Micromonosporaceae bacterium | reverse complement strand
GCGCGGCCCACCGCAAGCCCGCGCCGCTCCCCCACGGCGAGCCCACCGGCCGCCTCGCCGGAGGCGTCTGCATCGCCATCGCCCAGCCCATCGCCGGCGGGCAACTCGACGATCTCGGTGTCGATCCCGCCGCAATGCCTGGTCGTGCTCGACAATGCCGGTGGCGGACCGTTCCTGCAGATCACCAACCTGCGGCGGGCGCTGCGGCCGGGGGACCTGGCGCAGATCGTGCTGCACTTCCAGTTCGCCGACGGTTCGGAAGTCGTCCTCGGTACGAACAACGACTTCGATGTACCGGTCGCCCTGCCGACCAGTGCGCTTCCCCGGATCTCGCCGAGCCTGTCGCCGCCGGAAATCTGACTCCCTGTCGTACCCGGCCGGTACGGTCCTGAGGTGACCGCGACCAAGAAGATCCGCGCCGGCTACGAGTGCGACGTGTGCGGGCACCGGCCGCCCAAGTGGGTCGGCCGGTGTCCGGAGTGCGGCGAGTGGGGCTCCATTGTGGACTCCACTGGCGGCAGCGGCGCCACCCGCGCCGTGGCACCCCGTGCCCCCAGCGTGCCGGCCCGTCCGATCGCCACGGTCAGTGCGGAGCCCGCGCGTTACCGGCCGACCGGGGTGCCCGAGCTGGACCGGGTGCTCGGCGGCGGGCTGGTGCCCGGTGGCGTGACGTTGCTCGCCGGCGAGCCTGGTGTGGGCAAGTCGACGCTGTTGCTGGATGTCGCCCAGCAGTGGTGCGCCACCGGCGACACCGGTGCGGCCGGGGTCGGCTCCGCTGGCGTCGCCGGCAGCGCGCCCCGGGAGGGCACGCCACAGTCAGGCAGCGCGCCCCGGGAGGGCACGCCACAGTCAGGCAGCGCGCCCCGGGAGGGCACGCCACAGTCAGGTTGTGCTCTGGTCGTCACCGCGGAGGAGTCGGCGAGCCAGGTGCGACTGCGCGCCGAGCGGTTGGGTGCCCTGCACGATCGGCTCTACCTGGCCGCCGAGACCGACCTGGAGGCACTGCTCGGGCAGATCGACGTGGTACGCCCGGAACTGCTCGTGGTCGATTCGGTGCAGACCATCTCGGCACCCGGTATCGACGGCGTGCCGGGCGGGGTCACCCACGTCCGCGCGGTCACCGCCGCCCTGGTGGCGGTCGCCAAGCAGCGCGGGATGGCGACGGTACTGGTCGGGCATGTCACCAAGGACGGCCAGGTCGCCGGTCCGCGGACGCTGGAACATCTGGTCGATGTGGTGCTCCAGTTCGAGGGTGATCGACATTCGTCACTGCGCATGGTTCGCGGGCTGAAGAACCGGTTCGGCCCGGCCGATGAGGTCGGCTGCTTCGAGATGCACGAACGCGGGATCAGCGGCCTGCCCGACCCGTCCGGCCTGTTCCTCACCCGCTACGCCACGCCGGCGGCGGGCAGCTGCGTGACGGTGGCGATGGAGGGGCGCCGGGCGCTGGTGACCGAGGTACAGGCGCTGATCGGTGCGGAGGTCCACGGCTCGCCGCGGCGCACCGTCTCCGGGCTCGACTCGGCCCGGCTGGCGATGGTGCTCGCCGTACTGGAGCGGCGCACCAAGGCGCGGTTGCACGACCACGAGGTCTTCGCCGCGACGGTTGGCGGGATCCGGGTCACCGAGCCCGCCGCCGACCTGGGCATCGCACTGGCCATCTCGTCGGCCCGGGTCGACCTGCCGCTGGCCGCCGATCTCGTGGCGATCGGCGAGGTGGGCCTGGCCGGCGAGGTACGGCGGGTGGGTGCGGTACCGCGCCGGCTGGCTGAGGCCGCCCGGCTCGGCTTCCGCTACGCGCTGGTACCGCCCGGGTGTGGCCCGGCG
>JAFMQQ010000242.1 GCA_017354595.1 Micromonosporaceae bacterium | reverse complement strand
GCCGCTGCGCGAAGTACCAGTCGACGTACCCGGCCGGGTCCTCGATGTAGCGGCGCACGAACTGTTCGTTGCGGTCGGTGTCGTACAGGAACTTGTTCACCGCGTAGTGATCGATCACGGCGCCTCCACTGATTCGTAGATGAAGCACGGGGCCGGGGAGCCGCGCCGTTTCATCGCCTCCGCGTGCACCAGCGTCATCTGGTCCTGCATCGCGGCCATCGTGATCAGGTTGAGGAACTGCATGGCGACGTTACCGTGCTGGATCAGCCGGTCGAAGGTCGACTCGGCGACCAGCGCCTCGAAATCCCGCCCGCACAGCCACTTCATGGCGAGTTGGTCGAACTCCGGATCCACCGACGACCGCATCATCTGGTGCGGCCCACCGACCTCGAGCGAGAGGTTGCCGCTGAGCACGACCGCGACCCGACCGGCGGCGGTCGAGCCCTCGATCGCCTTACGCAGGGCGGTGCCGAGCTGGACGAACCGCTCGCCCGTGGGGATCGGCGGTGCGCCGCAGTTGGTGAGTAGCGGCACCACCGGCAGATGCAGCGTCGGCTGGCTGATCAGGCTGGGTACCACGCACGCGTGGTCGAGGCGCATCTCGTCGGAGAAGGCGAAGTCGAACCCGTTGTCGAAGCCGGCCTCGATGATGTCCGTGGCGAGTTGACGGTTGCCGCCGAGTTCGATCCGCGGCAGGTTGAACTCGCGGACCTCGTTGTAGAACGTCCCCTGGTAGTGGTTCATCCGGCCGACGATGAACTGCGGCATGTTGTTGTGGAAGAACTGGTGGAAGTGGTCACTCGCGACGATCACCACCGCCTCGGGCCGGGTTCGGGCGAAGGACTCCTGCACCCGGGCGGACCAGGCGAGCAGGTTGCGCGCATCCTCGGTCAGCTCGGCCTCCGGCTTCGATGTCTTCGCGTGGTACCAGGGATGATGGGTGGTCCCAATGATCGAAACAATCTCGGCCATCTGGTCCTCCTTGGTCATGCCCGGTCGGCGTGCGGTTGGAACGCGTGCAGGGTGACTGCGTCGTCGAGGTCTTCGAATACCACCTCGAGCTTCATGCCGATGCGGACCTGTTCCGGCGCGCAGCCGACGATGTTCGAGATCAGCCGCGGCCCCTCGACCAGTTCGACGATCCCGACGACGTACGGCAGCTGGTCGGCCAGCTCGGCGGCGTAGGCGCGACGGTAGACGGTGAAGGTGAACAACTCAGCCAACCCGCAGACCGGCGTCCAGGCGTACTCGGTGCTCCAGCAGCGCTGGCAGATGTTGGCCGGCGGGAACCAGAAGTGGCCGTGCGGCAGGCAGCGCTGGAGCAGCAGTTCATGGCGGGCACAGCCGTCCCAGAACGGTTGCGACTCGGCCGTCGGGCGGGGAAGCCGGCGGCGCAGCCGGCCGGCCGTGTCGCTGGTCGGGTTGGCCATCAGCCGCGCTCCAGGATGAGCGTGGTGTGGCATACCGTATTGCCGCCGTGGCCGCTGACCAGAGCCAGTCGCGCGTCGGGTACCTGCCGGTCCGGTGGGTACTCGTGGCGGAGCTGGCGTACCCCCTCGACGATCTGCAGCATCCCTTCGACGTGGCCTTCGGAGAGCTGGCCGCCGGAGGTGTTCGTCGGGATCGCGCCGTCCAGGCGCAGCGCACCGGAGGCGATGAACTCGCCACCCTCGCCCTTCGGGCAGAATCCATAGTCCTCGATCTGGGCGAGAACCATGTAGGTGAAGCAGTCGTAGAGCTGGGCGGTGTCGATGTCGGCCGGGGTCACGTCGGCCATCCGGTACGCCCGCTCGCCGCTGCGCTTGGCCGCCGTCTCGACCATGTGGTCACCGACCGTCCAGCCGCTGAGGTTGTTGTGGCTGCCGAACCCACGCACGATCACCGGGGTGTGTGGCAGGTCCCGGGCGCGCTGCGCCGCGGTCACCACTACCGCCGCGCCGGCGTCGGTACGCAGCGAGCAGTCGTAGACGCCGAAGGGCTCGGCCACCAGCCGGGCATCCAGGTACTCGGCCATGGTGAGCGGAGCACGCATCTGGGCATGCGGGTTGCGTGCGGCATGCTCGCGTTGGGTCACCGCGACATGGCCGAGGTGCTCCCTGGTGGTACCGAACAGGCTCATGTGGCGCTGCGCGCCGAGGGCGTGCGTGGCCGGCTCGCCGAAGTAGCCGAACGAATCCCGCCACTCGCGCAGCCGGTGGTGCGTGGCCTGGTTCAGCCGAGCCTTGCGGCTGGCCGGCTGCCGGGTGCGGGACCACGCGTCGCGCGCGTATCCACATAGGACGGTCGTGGCCAGCCCGGCCTCGATCGCCAACGCGGCGAGCAGGACGGCGAGCGGCTGGCTCGCCCCGCCGTTGTCCAGGCTGGTGGCCCATGCGACGTCCAGGCCGAGCCGCTCGCCGAGCTGCTGCTGGAAGCAGTACTCGTCATCGGGGCCGCGTACGATCAGGCCGTCGATGTCGGCGGAGGTGAGCCCGGCATCCGCGATCGCGCCGACGGCCGCCTCGGCCATCAGGCCGAGCGCGGTGGCGCCGGGGATCTCGCCGAGCCGCGAATGGGCCGCTCCCACGATCGCCGCCGTGCGCTGGTACATCGCCGCCTCCCTCAGCGTGCCGACGCGGTCGCATCGCCGGTCGTCGGCGTCCGCAGATAGTCCGGCGACAGCCCGAGCTCCGCCAGGACGAGCTCGGTGTCCTCGCCGGCGAGCGGGGCCGGTCCCAGCCGGGTCGGTGTCTCGTGCAGGTTCACCCCGCTGCGCAGTAGCTTCATCCGACCCGCTACCGGGTGCTCCACCTCCTGTACCAGACCCAGGTGGCCGACCTGGGGATCATCGACCACATCGGCGAGGTTGCTCAGCGGGGCGGACGGTACGTCGGCGCGGCGCAGCCGCTCCAGCCACTGCTCCCGGGTGCCGCTGGCGAACGTCTCGTCGAGCAGTGCCTGGATCTCCTCGCGGTGCTCGATGCGCTGCCGGCGATCGGCGAAGCGCGGATCGTCGATCAGTTCGGTACGGCCGAGCACCTCCAGCAGCGAGCGCCAGAACTTGTCCGGCGAGGAGAGGTGGATGACGAACGGCCGCCCGGCCTCGTCACGCACCGCGTAGACCTGTGCCGTGCGGGCCCGGGTCCGGCGGGTGGGCACGTGCCGACCGTCGTTCAGGAACCGCGCCATGTTCTCCGCGAGGAACGAGGTCGAGGACTGCAGCAGTGACGTGTCCACCAGCTGCCCCGCGCCGGTACGGTGGCGCGCGGCGAGGGCGGCCAGCACGCCGTACCCGGCGAACAGACCGGCGAGATGGTCCGAGAGCGAGACGCCCATCGGCTGTGGGTCGTCGAGATCCGTGAGCAGGCTGAGCAGCCCGCTGCGTGCCTGCCCCACGGTGTCGTACCCGGCACGCTGATGGTCCGGCCCGGTCAGGCCGAAGCCCGTGATGGAGCAGTAGATGAGGCCCGGGTTTTCGGTCCTGAGCTGCTCGTAGCCGAGGCCGAGCCGGCTCATCGCACCGGCCCGCGAATTCTCCAGCAGCACGTCCGCGCCGGCGACCAGTCGCCGCGCCACCTCCAGTCCACGGGGGGACTTCAGGTCCAGGAAGATGCTGCGCTTGCTGCGGTTGAGCGAGCAGAACATGCTGCTGTAGTTGCCGCTGGCCCAACCGCGGTACGGGTCGCCGTGCGGCGGTACCTCCACCTTGATCACCTCGGCGCCGAGATCCGCCAGCAGCCCACCCGCGTACGGACCGGCCACGTAGCTCGCGAACTCCACGACCCTGACACCGTCGAGCGCGCCCTGGATGATCTCGGACATGACGCAACGCTCGCAGATCATGGCAGCCTGGGACAACACTGATGTTCTCGAATGGTCGTTCGCGGTCTTCTTATGTCGGCCACGGTTCCCACCGGCGACCAGGTCCCCGGACCTAGGCGGCCACCCGGGTCTGATGGCAGCTGGCCCGTACCATTTCGAGGAAGGACTTCGCCACCGGCGAGAGCGGCGTGTGCGGCAGCGACAGGACGTGGACGGTGCGGTAGGGCTCGAAGCCCTCGACTGTACAGGTGCACAGGTCGCCGCGGGCGACATCCTCCGCCACCACCGTGCCCGGAAGCACCCCGATGCCCGCACCGCCCACGGCCTCCGCCTTCAGTGCCTCGGTGCTGCCGAACTCGCGTATGTTCGGGGTCAGGCCGGCCCGATCGAGCATCGCCACCACGCTCTCGTGGCCCAGTACCGGTGGCTCGCGCAGCAGCAGGGTGTGTGCGGCCAGGTCGGCCAGCGCCACCCGGTCCAACCCGGCGAGCGGGTGGGTGGGCGCGATGGCCAGGACGAGCGGCTCCCGCAACAGTGGTCTGACCTCCACCGAACCGCCGGGTACGACCCGCCCGACGAGAGCGAACTCGGCCCGCTCCTCGAGTACCTCCATCTTCGCCTGCTGGCTCGAGGCCATCACGTGGTAGGAGATGTCGACGTGCGGATGGGCGCACTCGTACGACTGCAGGGCCGGGCGGACCACCGCGGAGCCGATCGTGCGGCTGGTGGCGAACCGCAACAGACCGCGCTCGCCGGAGCTGAGCACCTTCAGCTCGAGCGAGACGGCCTCGAGCCCGTCGAGCAACGACCGCACGCGTTCGTACAGAACGCGTCCCGCCGTGGTCGGCGTGGTCCGCCGGACACCGCGGGAGAGCAGCTGGGCGCCGTACCGGCCTTCGAGCTCGTGGATCTGCATCGACACCGATGATGGCGCGACGTGCAGCTCCTCGGCCGCACGGGCCATGCTGCTGAGCTGTACGACGCGGCAGAAGACCTCGAGTTGGTGGATGGTCGGGAATCTCACATGGATCACATCCGGTGCAGACTCGATGCGAGGCGTGGTCAGACCCTATATCCGTGGAGCAGTCTTGACAAATGGTCTAACCATTTGATGATAATGCCCAAGCGCGCAGTGGGCGTCTCGGTCGGGGCGTCGCCGACCTGGCCATGGTCGGCCTGGCTTCGCGGGCTTCGACCGTGAAGATAGGGGAGATGGTGGGGCTGACGGCGGTGTCCTGTCCGGTCATGGCGCGGATCATGCCGATCGCGACGCGGATCGGGCGGGGTCGGGAGTCGAAGCGCTCGGCTGCGATCGCCCTCCGGAGATGAACGCGGAGCGCGTCACCGGGGTGACGAACATCGAGCGGCACCTGCTCACGTCGGTGGGTATCGACATCGGCTCATCCACATCGCACGTGGTGCTCTCGCGGCTGACGATCCGCCGGCACGGCAGCGAACTCTCCACCCGGTTCTCCGTCTCCGACCGGGAGACACTGCACCTGTCCGCGCCGCTGCTGACGCCGTACACCGCGGGCACCCGGATCGACGTCGCGGCGATCGAGCGCTTCGTGCACGAGTGCTATGCGGCCGCCGCGATCACGCCGGCGCAGGTCGACACCGGCGCGGTCGTGATCACCGGTGAGGCCCTGAACAAGCAGAACGCCCCGCAGGTAGCGGACATGTTGTCCCGGTGGTCCGGCGACTTCATCTGCGTCTGCGCCGGACCGAGCCACGAGGCGATGCTCGCCGCACACGGCTCGGGTACGGTCGCGATGTCGCGCCGGGACGGCGACA
>JAFMQQ010000935.1 GCA_017354595.1 Micromonosporaceae bacterium | reverse complement strand
CTCGCGCTCGGGTGTCTGATGCTCCCGGTCGTGATCCGATCGAGCGAGGAGATGCTGCGCCTGGTACCCGACGAGTTGCGCCAGGCGAGCCTCGCGCTCGGCGCCCGCAAGTGGCGGACCATCGTCGCCGTCGTACTGCCGGCAGCTGTCTCCGGCATCGTCAGCGGTGCGCTGCTGGCAATCGCCCGGGCGGCCGGCGAGACCGCGCCGATCCTGCTCGTCATCGGCATCACCTACCGCGTCAACTGGTACCTGGACGGAAACAACACCTCCCTCTCCGTCCAGATCTACCAGAACGCCCAGCAACCATTCCAGACCGCGGTCGACCGGGCCTGGGGGGCCGCGCTGACTCTGGTCGTCATCGTCATGATCGCCACGCTCGCCGGTCGGCTGGTCGCCAGCCGATTCGCCATCAAGGAGCGCTGAGACCGAAGGTGAACCCAATGACCGCTACGAATGACCGGCCCGCCGTTCATATCGACACGTCGGCGCCCAGCCAGCGAGCGGACGCCCCCGGACTCCCGGCCTCCGGTGGCGGGACACCGCTGATGGAGCTGCGCAACGTCAGCGTCTTCTACGGCGACTACGAGGCGGTGCGCGGCACCACCATGCCGGTACAGCAGAACCAGATCACCGCGATGATCGGACCGTCGGGGTGCGGCAAGTCGACGATCCTGCGCTCGCTGAACCGGATGAACGACCTCATCCGGGGCGCGAGGGTGGCCGGCCAGATCACCTATCGGGGGCAGGACATCTACGCCAGGGGCGTGGACCCGATCCAGGTCCGCCGGCACATCGGCATGGTCTTCCAGAAGCCGAACCCGTTCCCGAAGTCGATCTACGAGAACGTCGCGTACGGCATCCGGATCAACGGCATCAAGGGCAACATGGACGACATGGTGGAGGAGGCGCTGACCGGCGCCGCGCTGTGGGACGAGGTGAAGGACAAGCTCAAGACCAGCGGCATGGCGCTCTCCGGTGGCCAGCAGCAACGGCTGTGCATCGCCCGCACGATCGCGGTCCGGCCGGACGTGATCCTGATGGACGAGCCGTGCTCGGCGCTGGACCCGATCGCCACCGGCCGGATCGAAGACCTGATGCACGAGCTCGCGACGACATACACCATCGTGATTGTCACGCACAACATGCAGCAGGCCGCCCGGGTCAGCCACTTCACCGCCTTCTTCACCGCCGAGGTCGACGAGCGGCAGGTACGGCACGGCCGGCTGGTCGAGTTCAGCGAGACCGCGAGGCTGTTCACCAACCCGGCAGACCGGCGAACCGAGGACTACATCACCGGCCGGTTCGGCTAGGACGAACGCGGGTTCGCATCGAGGCCATGCAACACATGCCCCGGACGGCCGACGGCTGGCGCCCACGTTTCCTGCTTCTGTTCGCCGATCCGACGCTGGACCCGAACGGTCCGCTGACCGACGAACTGACCCGCCAGCAGGTCGACGTACGGCTCTGCTCGGACCCGGCGGAGGCGCTCGTACTGGTCGGCACGATGCGACCGGACGCGGTGGTGGTGGCGGCCCGACCGGGAGACATCAGCAGCAGTGCCTTCGTGCGAGCCGTCTCCAAGTACACCGACACGCCCACCATGGTCGGAGTCGGCGAGGGCGAGGGCGACTACGCGGGCGAGGCGCTGGTGGCCGGTGCCACGGCGTGTGTCGCCCGACCGTACCGGCTGCCCGAGCTGATCCCGATCCTGCGCTCCATCCGCCCGGAGACCGTCGGCACGCTCGGACCGGTACTCGAATGTGGCGGCCTGCGCCTCGACCCCGCCACCCTGGAGGTCCACCTCCATGGCCGGCCGATCCGGCTCCCG
>JAFMQQ010000934.1 GCA_017354595.1 Micromonosporaceae bacterium | reverse complement strand
CCCTCGGCCCGCGGCTCCAGCGTCGCCGAGCCGAGCCTCGCCCGCGAGTACGTCAACGCACTGAACGCGGCCGAGGCGATCGCCCGGCCGCTCGGCGACGAGTACGTCTCGACCGAGCACATCCTCGCCGGCCTGGCTCAGGTCGGTGGGCCCGTCGCCGACCTGCTGCGCGAGTCCGGCGCCACCGAACAGAGCCTGGTCGCCGCGTTCCCGCAGATCCGCGGCGGCGACCGCAGGGTCACCACGCCGGATCCCGAGCAGCAGTACCAGGCGCTGGAGAAGTACGGCGTGGACCTGACCGCGCGGGCGCGCGACGGCAAGGTGGACCCGGTGATCGGGCGGGATGCCGAGATCCGCCGGGTGGTCCAGGTGCTGTCCCGGCGTACCAAGAACAACCCGGTACTGATCGGCGAGCCGGGCGTGGGCAAGACCGCGATCGTGGAGGGCCTGGCCCAGCGGATCGTCGCCGGCGACGTACCCGAGTCGCTGCGCGACAAGCGCCTGGTCAGCCTGGACCTCAGCGCCATGGTCGCCGGTGCCCAGTTCCGCGGCCAGTTCGAGGAGCGGCTGAAGTCGGTGCTCGAGGAGATCAAGGCCAGTGACGGCCAGGTGATCACCTTCATCGACGAACTGCACACCGTGGTGGGTGCGGGCAAGGCCGAGGGCTCGATGGACGCGGGCAACATGCTCAAGCCGATGCTGGCCCGCGGCGAGCTGCGGATGGTGGGTGCGACCACGCTCGACGAGTACCGGGAGCGGATCGAGAAGGACCCGGCGCTGGAGCGCCGGTTCCAGCCGGTACTGGTGGGCGAACCGTCCATTGAGGACACAATCGGCATCCTGCGCGGGCTCAAGGAGCGGTACGAGGTGCACCACGGCGTACGCATCACCGATGCCGCCCTGGTCGCCGCGGCCACCCTCTCCGACCGGTACATCGCCGACCGGTTCCTGCCGGACAAGGCGATCGATCTGGTCGACGAGGCCGCCTCCCGGCTGCGGATGGAGATCGACTCCCGGCCGGTCGAGGTGGACGAGGTCGAGCGGGCGGTACGCCGCCTGGAGATCGAGGAGATGGCGCTGGCCAAGGAGCCGGACCCGGCCAGTGCCGAACGGCTGGCCCGGCTGCGCCGCGAGCTGGCCGACAAGCGGGAGCAGCTGACCGCACTCTCCGAGCGGTGGCGCAACGAGAAGTCACACATCCAGGCGATCTCCGCGGCCAAGGAGCAGCTGGAGACGCTACGCGGGGAGGCGGAGCGGGCCGAGCGCGACCTCGACCTGGCCCGCGCCTCGGAGCTGCGTTACGGCCGGATCCCGGAGCTGGAGCAGCAGCTGGCCCAAGCGACCGCGGAGCTGTCCGCGCAGCAGACCGAGGGCGCGATGCTCAAGGAGGAGGTCGGCACCGACGACATCGCCGCGGTTGTCTCCTCGTGGACCGGTATCCCCGCCGGCCGGATGATGGAGGGCGAGACCGCCAAGCTGCTGCGCATGGAGGAGTCCCTGGCGCAGCGGGTGGTCGGCCAGATCGAAGCCGTCAAAGCTGTCTCCGACGCGGTACGCCGGGCGCGTGCCGGTGTCGCCGATCCGGACCGGCCGGCGGGCAGCTTCCTGTTCCTCGGCCCCACCGGTGTGGGCAAGACCGAGCTGGCCAAGGCGCTCGCCGAGTTCCTCTTCGACGACGAGCGGGCCATGGTACGCATTGACATGAGCGAATACTCGGAGAAGCACAACGTGGCCCGGCTGGTCGGTGCCCCACCCGGCTACGTCGGCTACGAGGAGGCCGGCCAGCTGACCGAGGCGGTACGCCGGCGGCCGTACTCGGTGGTGCTGCTGG
>JAFMQQ010000933.1 GCA_017354595.1 Micromonosporaceae bacterium | reverse complement strand
TTCCTCATCTTCCGCTGGGCGGTGGTGGCCGCACCGATCCTGGGCACCGTCGGCATGCTGCATCCGGCGAGTACCGGCGTGCGCCGGCTGGTCAACGTGGTGGTCGCGGCGGTCTTCAACATCGTGATCTTCGGTGCCGGTGCCGCGGTCTACCTGTACGCGGTGGACCTCATCATGGGTACCGCGAGCCTGCCCGGCTGGCTCCAGGTGGTGCTGGTCTGGCTCTGCGGCATCGTGGGCTGGCTGCTGCTGCGCCCGTACCGGCGGATCACCCAGCTGGGTGGCAAGGAGTCGGCGGCCGCCACGCTGGCCCGGGTGGGCAGCTGGCACCGGCGCTTCGCCCGTGACGTGGGCGACCTGCGGTACGGGCCGGGGCACGCCGACAACCCGCTGCTGTTGCGCCGGTCGAACCTGGTCATCCTGGAGGTCCGGCCGGAGTCGCGGACCGAGGAGTCGGTCCCCCGGCCCGAGCCGGCACCCGGCCGGCCGGAGGTGGCCGACCGCCCGGTACCGGCGACCGCGAACGCGGGTGGCGACAGCGGTCGTGGTGCGGGCAGCGCCATCGCGCTGCGGGAGGGGCAGCGCGCCCGATGGACCCGGCCGGACGTACCGCAGTCCTCCGGCGACTACTCCATCTACGTCCCGGACAGCGTGCGCGACGAGCCGGTGTACACCCCTGCGCCGCGCCGCCCCGAGTCGGCGCCGGTATTGCGGGGGTGACCCGTGCGTGCGGTGCTGCGCCTGCTCGGCAACCGGTACGGCCTGGCCGGCCTGCTGGTGCTCGGTATCGGTGCGGTGCTGCTGGTCGCCCGGCTGGTGGGCGGCGGGTCGGCCGCGCCACCATTGACCACCGGCGCCGGGTCACCCGGGCCGGCCGGCGGCGCGACGGCCACCGCGAGTCTGTCCACTCAGGACAATGATGGGCCGGCCGAGGACATCCCCGAGTCGCCGGGCCAGCCGTCGACCAGCCCCGGCGCGGCCGGGCCGCTGGCGGTCGCGAACCAGTTCACCGCCGCCTGGCTGCGGCACACCGGGGTCAGCGCACAGGACTGGTACGCGGGGCTGCGCCGGTACCTGACCGCACACCTGGCCGGGGAGCTCTCCGGTGTCGACCCGGCCGGGGTACCGGCGAACCGGGTCACCGGTACCGCCACGCTCATCCCGCACGACGCTGGCTTCGTCGAGGTGACCGTACCGCTGGACACCGGGATGCTCACCCTGCGGCTGCTGGCCACCGGCGGGCGGTGGCTGGTCGATGGCGTCGACTGGACCGCCGGATGACCGAGCCGGGTGCCGTCGAAGCCGCCGCGCTGGACGAGCTGCCGGCGCAGTTGCTGCGCCGCCGGCGCCGGATGCTCACCCTGGTCGGCATCCTGCTCGCGGTGCCGGTGCTGTGCTGCGGCGGTGCCATCGCGATGGTCTTCGCCAGCCTGCAGAGCGGCGCGGCCCAGCAGGCGCAGACCGCCGCGAGTGGCTGCGGCGGGCCGGTCGTCGACGTGGCCGCCAAGGTGCCCGCGGTCGCCTCGCTCCAGGCCGACCAGGTGCGCAACGCGGCCACCATCATCCGGGTCGGCCAGCAGCTGACCGTACCGCCGCGCGGCTGGGTGATCGCCGTCGCCACCGCCTTGCAGGAGTCCTCGCTGCACAACCTGGGCAACCTCGGCCCGCACAACGACCACGACTCGCTCGGATTGTTCCAGCAGCGGCCGAGCCAGGGCTGGGGTACGCCGGCCCAGGTGATGGACCCGGCCTACGCCTCGCGCAGGTTCTACCAGAAGCTGCTGACCGTACCGGGTTGGCAATCGCTGCCGCTGACCGAAGCGGCGCAAGCG
>JAFMQQ010000241.1 GCA_017354595.1 Micromonosporaceae bacterium | reverse complement strand
CTGGCCGGCGGGTACCCGGTCGGCGACGTGTGCCACCTGACCCGCGTCGGTGATCGAGCACGACGGTTCGAGGTACAGCCGGTCGCAGCCGCGCGCCGCCTCCGCCGCCAGGTCCCACCGGTCCGCGCCCATGTGTGCAGCGATCACCCGCAGCTGCCGGTTGTCGGCGAGCAGCGCCGGCAGGTCGAGCACATCCGGCCCCCAGGTGTGGATGAGTACCGGGGCGGCGTGGCTGTCGAGTAGCGCGAACAGGTCGCGCATCTGCGGTGAACCGATGGACCGGCCCGGGTAGCTGGTGTGGATCTTCACGCCGACGAACCGATCCGTGGCGAGGTACCGGCGCAGGTCCGCCTCGGTTGCGGCCAGGTTGTTCGGGTTGGCGACCACGTACCCGCGCAGCCGCGGCTGGTCGGCCAGTACCGCGGCCAGCCGGGCGTTCCCGCCCGGGGCGTCGTACACCACCGCCTCGGCGGCGGAGACGACCTGCAGGGTGATCCCCCACTCGTCCATCACCCGCAGGTTGGTCCGCACGCCGGCGATGTCCATGGCGAAGAACCAGGCACCCCAGTGCCCGTGTACGTCGATGATCGGGTGATCGGGCATCAGCCGGCCGCACCGGCCGCCAGCAGCCCGCGTACCGTGCCCCCGGCCACGGCCGACCAGTCGGCATCGGAGAGCCGGGCGTGGCGCAGCCGGAGTACCGATGGCGAGGTCTCCGACAGCGGGCTGCGGGACCCGAAGGCGAGCCGGCCGGCACCGAGTTCGCCGGCGACCCGCTCGATCGAGTCGGGCGCGTTGAGCAGCCGGGTGGAGGCGACGAACCCGGGTTCGTTCCGGGCGGCCAGCACGAAGTCGGCGACATGGTAGGCATGCACGTCGAGGAAGACCACCCGGGCGTCGCGCCCGGCGAGGGCGCGCCACACCGCCCGTACGTCGCCCTCGACCAGCAGCACCATCCCTCGCGCGAGCGCCGCGCCGATCACGTGCGCGTACCCGGGGAAGTCTGGCTCGCAGCCCTGCAGCGGCCCGAACAACCGCACCGCCCGTACCCCGGCGGCGCAGATCCGGTCCAGTTCGGCCTCGGCGCGCAGCGCGTTGCGCAGGTTGATGGTGCCCACCGGCAGCCAACCCTGCTGCCGGGCCACGGTGAGAGTCTCGTCGTTGCCTTCGACATCGTCGAACCACGCGCCGCGCCCGGAGCAGACCAGCGCCCCGGCGATGCCCGCCCCAGCCAGCCGGCGGGCGACTGCGGCGGGCGACAGGTCGAGGTCGGCACGGCGTGGCCAGGCGCCCACCAGCACGTCGCAATCGAGCGGGATGGCGTCGCGGCGCTCCGGCCGCCTCACCGCTGCGCCGCCAGGAAATGGTTGTGCACCTTGGTCACACCGGCGATGAGGTCGTCCACGTCGGCGTCGGTGAAGCGCTCGTTGCATTCGAGCACCAGCAGTGTCTGCGCGACCATGCGCTCGGCCACCGGGCAGTCGCCGGGCGCGTACCGCATCTGGCGCCGGGCCGGCGGCGAGGTGAGCGGGAAGCCCGACGTACCGAAGGTCCGGCGCTGGGTCAGTGCGGGCAACAGGTGCACCGGCCGCTGCAGGTACCCGGGCGTGACCGGGAGGCCCTCGGCGGCCAGCGCCGCACCGTACTCCGCATTGCCTGCACCGAGCCGCTCCGCATCGATGAGGATCGGGAACAGCCAGAAGCTGTGCCGGTCGATCAGGCCCGCGGCGGGCAGGCAGAGGCCGGGCAGGCCGGCCAGCGCGTCCACGAGCCGGCGGGCGACCGCGCGGCGCGCCTGTACCACGCCCCGCAACCGGGTCAGCTGGACCCGGGCCACCGCGCCGACCAGTTCGGTCATCCGGTAGTTGAAACCAAGAAACAGATGGGTGCGGCTGCCCGTGTCGCGGGGCCAGCCCTTGTCGGCGAACAGGCGCATCCGCCGGGCCAGTGCGGGATCGCGGGTCACCGTGAGCCCGCCGTCGCCGGCCGTGATGTGCTTGGACTGCTGCAGGCTGAAGCAGCCGAGATCACCACGAGTACCGGCGAAGGTGTCGCCGCCCTCCGGCACGGTCAGGTACGCCTGGGCGCAGTCCTCGATCACCCGGATGTCGCGGGGACGGCAGCGGCGTACGATGCCGTCCACGTCGGCCGGACCGCCGAACAGATGCACGACGATCACCGCCCGGGTGCGGTCAGAGATCAATGGCTCTACCGTCTCGGCCGTCAGGCAGCCGGTGACCGGGTCGACGTCGGCGAAGACCGGCACCGCGCCGGCCGCCAGCACGGCGATGACGGTACCGAAGTCGGTGATCGGCGGCACGATGATCTCGTCGCCGGGCTCCGGATCGAGCGCGGCGACGGCCAGGTGTAGCGCGGCCGTACCCGAGCTGCTGGCCACCGCCTCGCCGGCGTCAAGGTACCGCGCGAACTCGCGCTCGAGGGCCGGGACCTCCACTGCGTCGACCCGCCACAGCCGGCCCCGGGCGATCACGCCGGCGAGCGCGTCCACCTCCTCGGGGCCGAAGGTGCGCCCGGAGGCGTCGGTACAGGTCGGGAACGGTGCGGTTCGCACCGGGGCGCCACCGTCGCGGGCCAGGGTCATGCGTGCTCCCATCGGGTGGTTCCGGCCGGTCATTCCAGGCGGATGCGGTAGATGGTCGGCGGACGGCCCGTGGTGCCGGCGAGTACCCGACCGATAGGCCGGGCGACACCGGCCTGTTCCAGGCGTTTGAGTGTGCGCCGGGCCGAGCGCGGTTCGATGTTCAACGCGGTGGCGATGTCGCCGGCGGTGACCCCCGACTCGTCGTGAGTGTCCACAATAGACTTCAGCCGGGCCAGCGTCCCGCGGGATAGCCCGGACCGCCGGGCGGCCACCATGACCGGCACCGGCGCGTCCCCGCCACCGGCGCCGGTACCCGGTTCCACGAGTACCACATCGCTGCCGGTACCGATGGAGATGACGGCGGAGAACGGGCCGACCGAACGGCAGCGCGACAACGCGTGCCTTGCCAGCGCGTCGGCATCGGCGGCGGACCGGCCTACACCCAGCCCGATGTGCGCCCAGAGGTGCCGGCGGCTCAGCGCGTCCAGCAGCGGCAGCTGCTGGAAGCCCGCGGTCGCCTGCTCCAGTACGCCCCGGGTGGTCACCAGCACGTACTGACCGGGCTGGATGCTGAAGACGCTGCCGGCCAGCGCGCTGATGTCGTCGGCGAGTTCGGAGTCGGCGTCGGAAAGGTCAACGAAGCCGAGTACGACCTGGGCATCCGCGCTGACATGGCCGTGGCTGGCCAGTTCGACGGTCTGCAGGGCGGAGCGCACCGAGGCGATGGCGGGGGACAGCCGGATCACCTCGAGCTCATTGCGCAGCTCCTCGTAGACGGAGCGGACACAGGTGATGGCGACGGTGGCACCGGCCCGCGCCGCGGCCCGGTGGAAGCCGGCGAACCGATCTGAATCGCTGCCCCGCCGGTACTCGGCGACCTGGACCCGATCGGCCGGCAGCGCCGCGTCCCGGTACGCCTCGACCACCTGCCCCCGATCCAGGGTGTCGATGCTGATATGCCGGTTGTCCTGACCGTTGGCGAGCATGCCGAGCAGGGTCCGGTAGAGCGAGGCGCCGCTGTAGGAGATATAGGTCGCCGGCCGGTCCAACACGCCGGCCTCCCGGGCCAGGGTGTACGGGATGATGCCGGTGAACAGCCAGGCGTCGACTTCGGTGCGGTGGGTCTTGACCAGTTCCACCGCCTGCGCCTCATCCGGGTAGGGCAGCGACCGTACGGTCAGCGACGGGAACTCGCGGCCCCGGACCTGCTCCACGACCTGTACCAGGTCGGCGGGTCCGACCACGCCCACCACCAGGCCGAGGTCGCCGGCCCGCCCGTCCGTCGATATCACGGCTGGATACTCCCACGGCTATAGGCCGGATGTCCGTCCGCCGCAACGGTGACCGACGGGTGTGCGAGCAGCGCGCGGGTGATCTCCTCATGCTGACCCGGGGAGAGCCGTTCGTCCGGGTCCAGGCACCAGTTGCCGGCCATCAGCCCGCCCCGGACCAGTACCTCGTTGACGCCGGCGATACTGCCCGCGAAGTTGTGCGCGGCGTCGAAGATGGCACTGTTCACGTCGGTCAGCTCGGCGGCGCGGGCCAGCAGGTCCAGCGGTACCGGGCCGCCTTCGCGCACCACCCGCCGCGCCTCCGCGTGCAGTGCCACCGCGGCCGGCGTGAATACCGCCCACTGCCCGAGCAGACCACCGACGATGTGGGCGGTCACGTCGCCGAACCGGTACGGCGTCAGCATGTCGGTCACGATGCTGTCGTCGTTGCCGGTGTAGAGCGCGATCTGGTTCGGGCTCTCCGGCCGGCCGGCCCGGCCGGCGTCGACGACGGCGCGGATCACGTTCAGCGTGTCGTACCGGTCGAACGGTGCGATCTTGATGGCCGCAACCTCGGGGATGTCGGCGTACGCCCGCCAGAAGTCGTACCGGAA
Organism: Micromonosporaceae bacterium; assembly: GCA_017354595.1. Lineage (GTDB taxonomy): Bacteria > Actinomycetota > Actinomycetes > Mycobacteriales > Micromonosporaceae > DATEJJ01. Next base: position 1,112 of record JAFMQQ010000241.1, on the reverse strand, counting down.
GCGCCGGCCACCGATCGTGGGCTGCAGGTAGAAGCCGAAGACCGGCATGACCTGGCCGATCTCGCGGACGCCGGCGAGGATCGCCGCGTCGGGTTCGTCGCGCCAGCCAGGCGTGGCGACCATCGCCATGTGGTACCCGAAGGAGGCGGCCAGCCTGGCCTCGGCGAGGGCCTGCCCGGTCGGTCCCAGTACTCCGGCGACCAGCAGTGGCGGTGGCACATCGTGTTCGGCATGCCACGCGGTCGCCTCCTCGGCGGCGATACGCAGGACCCGTTCGTGCAGGTCGCCGTGGCGCGGGTCGCGAATGGCGAACTGGGTGGTGTGCACGCCGACCGCGATACCGCCGGCACCGGAATCGAGGTAGTACCGGGTCAGGGCGCGCTGCCGCGGTTCGTCGAGGATGAGCGTGTCGGTCAGGGCGAGCGGGTGGGCCGGGATGACGAGCCCGTCGAGCAGCCGGTGCCGGAGGGTGTCGCTGAGCATGGTCAGAATCGGCCCCGTCGCTCGGCGAAGTGGGTTGGCTTGTCCAGCAGCGGGCCGCCGGCGGTGAGCCACTCGATCGTCCAGTCGAGCATCTGGTGCAGGCTGACCCGGGGGTACCCGAAGAGCCCGAAGCAGCGGGCGGCGTTGGACAGCAGCGCCGTATCGGCCTCGGCGCCGGACAGTACCGGCGGGCGGCCGAGCCGGCGCCCCAGTTGGTCGGCGAGCCAGCTCACCGACGCGGTCTCCGGTCCGGTCACGTTCAACACGTACGGCGGGCTGTCGGCGAGGGTGAGCGCGGACAGCGCGTACCGGTTGGCGTCGCCCTGCCAGATCACGTTGACCGCGCCGGTCTGCACGTCGACGGGGGATCCGTCGCGGATGGCGCGGGCCAGGTCGGTGAGTACCCCGTACCGGCAGTCGATGGCGTAGTTCAGCCGGATGATCGCCATGGGTGTGCTGTCTGCCCGGGAGTGGTACTCGAGCACCCGCTCCCGGCCGAGGCAGGACTGGGCGTACTCGCCGACCGGGTCGGTCGGGGTGTCCTCATCGGCGCCGCCGGAGACCACTGGGCGCAGCGGGTACACGTTGCCGGAGGAGAAGGCGACCATCCGCGCGCCGCGGTACCGCTG
>JAFMQQ010000932.1 GCA_017354595.1 Micromonosporaceae bacterium | reverse complement strand
TGTCACCAGGGTTGTTGATCATAGCGTTGCCGAAGGAGGCGAGCCCGTTCAGCACGTCCTCGCCGCCGTGCAGCAGGTCGGAGCCGACGCCGCCGAAGAAGTCGCCCACCTTGGACCAGAATCCGGGCTCGGGCGGCGCCTTGTCGCGGGCCGCGCCGACCGTCTTGTTCGCCGTGTCGCCGGCCCGCTTGAGCTGCAGGCGTGCGTCGGTCAGGATCTCCTGGGCCGACTGGCGGGTACCCGCGCCCGGGTCCACGAAGTTCCCTACCTGCGCGCCGCCCTGCTTCGCCTTGTCGTACTCGGCCCGCGCGGTCGCCGTGGCATGCACGCCCTGCGCCCACAGGTTGATCGCGTCCTGGGCCCTGCCCTGCGCCCAGCCGAGCGTGGAGGCGTACCCGTCGATGGCGTCGGCCGCGTTGTGGAAGGACGTGCCCGCCTCGGTCCAGCGCGACGGCTCGCCCGAGTAGGCGGCGCGGAACCGGTCCGCGGCGCCGCTGCGCCAGCCGCCTGTGGTATCGATCCGGCTCAGGCCGGTGCCGGCCTGGGCGAGCGTGTCGCCATAGGTGCGCATCGCCCACATGGTGCTCGCGATCGCCGATACATCCCCGGGAATGAGCTGTTTCGGGTCGGTGGTCTCGCCGAGTTCGGCCATCACTACACCGCCTGGCCGGCCGCCGGATCCGGACCGTTGGGCAGCATCAGCACGCCGTCGATGCCGGCGCCGGAGGTCCGGTCGGTGTGGCTGTACACGTAGACGCAGCGGACCAGGTAGTCGGAGACGCCGACCGCGTCCTTCGCCAGGTTCTGCACCCCGATGTTCCAGCGGGTGCAGAAGTTCTCCACAGTGCCGGCAAGGTCGTCGTGTCCGAACGCCGACTTGGCCGGATCGATGTCGCTGACCTTCTTGGTCGCCATCTCGCCGAGCAGGTCGGTGATCCCTTCCGCGGCCGCCTGCAGCGAGTCGAGCTCCACATAGACTTCGTTTGTCATCGATCGCCTCCTGGCCTCGCCTGCTGGCCTCGCGATCGTTGCAGTATATCGATGGCAGCAATGCGCTACCCGGCTGTGCGGTCGGTGACCCGGATGACGTGCTTGAGGCCGGACCAGGTCTCGTCGATCGCGCACACCTTCACGTCGACCCGGCCGTTGCGCAGCGCATAGTCGCGGACCACGTGCTGGTCCAGGTCGGTGGCGATACCCGCGCCGCGTTTGGGCCAGGCGACCCAGAGCGAACCGGCCGGCGTGGTCAGCGGGTGCAGTACCGGCCACCGCGCGGCGAGCCGGGCCCGGTCGGTGCAGAAGGTGAGGATCACGTCGTACGGTCCGTTGCCGGCTCGCCGGTGCGGGGTGACCCCGTCCGGCAGTCCATCCGGGGTGAAGCCGGCCGGTGCGCCGTCGAGCAGCACCCGGCAGTCGGTCCCGATGCCGAGCTTTCTCGCCAGCGGCGTGCCCGAATAGCCAGCCACGCTACTTATCTCCCTGCGTTAACGTAGATTCCACACCGGCAATTGGTTCGCGTCACGGTCACGGCATGTGCTTGTCGTACCACGGGAGTATGACGCTACTAGCGGCCAGCGCGACGACCACGACGGTCGGTGCCGCGCGCTACACGATCCGGCTCGCCACCGGTTCGGCCGAGATCGAGGCCGCGCAGCGGCTGCGGTACCAGGTCTTCGCCGGTGAACTCGGTGCCCGCCTGCACTCGCAGGTGCCCGGGTTGGACATCGACGAATTCGACGGGTACTGCGACCACCTGCTGGTCCGCGAGGAACAGACGGGCGAGGTGGTCGGCGGGTACCGGATGCTGCCGCCCGGCCGGTACCCCCGGCGGTA
>JAFMQQ010000931.1 GCA_017354595.1 Micromonosporaceae bacterium | reverse complement strand
GCGCGACACCGGCCGGGCTCTGCGCGGGAAGCGTGGCGTCATCCGACTGCCGGTTCCATTGCAGGGCACCGTTCTGGCCACCCATCCGGAGATCGTTGTTGCCATCGGCGGCGTCCCGCATCGCGGCGAAGGTGACGTGGGCGGTGGGCAGGGCAGTGGTATGCCGGATGTAGAAGCGGGCGTACCAGACCGATCCGAGGCCGGACAGGTCCTTTGTGGACGCCACGAAGATGTGGTTGCAGTAGCCGGCCGCGCCGGTCACCTTCAGCGACTTGCCGCCCGCGTGGGCGACCGTACCGTCGATGGTGGCGGTACCGGCGCCGGAGCAGTTGGGGAAGTTCAGGCCCCAGTCACCGGATGGCGTACCGCCCGGCTGGTTCTCGAAGCCGTCGCAGATGACCGCGGTACCGCAGCCGCCGGGTGGCGGGCCGCTGCTGCTGCCGGCCGACGGGCTGACGCTGGGCGACGAGCCCACGCTGGGCGAGGCGCCCTGCGAGGGGCTGGCCGCGGCGCTCGGTGACGGACCCGGGGTGGGTCCCGTCGCATCGCATCCCGACCCGGTGACCGCGAAGTCGGTCGGGGCTGGGTTGCTGCCGGTCCAGGTACCCTGCACGCCGAACTCGGTGGTGGCATTCGGCGCCAGATCGCCGTTCCAGCTCAGGTTGGTGGCGGTGACCGCGGCGCCGGACTGGCTTACCTGCGCGCTGAAGAACGAGGTGATCTGCTGGCCCGCGGTGTAGGTCCAGGTGACCGTCCAGCCGTGCACGGGTGCCGCGCCCGCGGTCACGTCGACGTAGCCGACGAATCCACCGGTCCACTGGTCGACCCGGTAGCTGACCTGGCAGGTACTTGCGGCGCCGGCCGGGTGGGCCGGGGCGAGCGCCGCGGCCACACCGCCAGCGGCGAGCGCGGCGGCGAGCACCATCGCGAGTCGGCGGTGGTACGCGAGATTGGGCATGGCTGGTCGATCCTTCCGGTGCGGTCACAAAGATGGTGGACATCGCACCGGCTCCCGGGCGGCAGCCTATCACACGCATAGACTTGCGTAACTTTCAAGGCTTCTGGCCGTCCAGTGTGGAGGATCGACGGCGCTCCAGGAAGGCGCGCGGCCGCTCCCCGAGAGCCTCGATCGCCAGGTCCGCCGGATCCGGCGCCGAGCCGGTACCGCCATGCACCGGCGCGGCCTGCGCGGACCGGTACCCGCGGGTGGACTCCCGGCGCAGCCCGTTGATCGCCCGGTTTCCGGCCGGTCGTGATGATCCGTCCGGATATCACGCGGCACGTCTGCCGTGATACGCGATGTTTGCCTTCCGCACATCTGGCGTGAGTCATTGTCCGCATGCCGGGACACCATCGCCTCCGACCCTGAGCCGTGGCCCGTGCCCGGGCCATTCCTGGGGGTGCCACGCCGGGGGGGACCTAGGAGGGTGTTGGTGCACGGATCGCGGTTTGTCTTCTTATCGGTACCCGAGTTCGATGAGGCAGGCGAGCTGGCCAGACGGAGTCTCACCTGGATGCTCATCTCGCCCAACAACCGCCGGCTCGGCCAGGCCAGCAGGTCCTTCGAGACCTTCCAGGAATGCCACGCGGCGGTTCTGCGCCTGCGCGAGCAGCACGGCAACGCCTACTTCCCGACGGTCAGCGTCGACGAGCGGGGGCACTGGGCCTGGCGGGTCGACCTCGACGGCGAGACCGTCGCCGTCTCCAGCCGAAGCTACCTGCGCCAGCAGGAGTGCGACTACAACCTGAGGCGCTTCCTCGAAGCCATCTCAGCGGCCGGTGTCACGCAGGAGATCCGGCCGGTTCGCGGCGGTACGGCGCATGCCGGCCCGCA
>JAFMQQ010000930.1 GCA_017354595.1 Micromonosporaceae bacterium | reverse complement strand
TGCCGCCGTAGATGGTCGAGTCGCCGCTGCCCTGTGCGCCGTAGTACTGCAGCGCGTCCAGGTGAGCGTTGAGGTTCGTCCAGTCACCGACCTTGTGGTCGGTCAGCGCCCGCGACCAGACTCCGCCGTCGTTGCCGATGTACAGCTTGCCGCCGGCGATGATCGCGGCGTGCTGGTCGGAGTGCGCCTGGTTGTGGTCACAGGTGCCCTCGAACGGGGTGTAGGAGAAGCAGCTGAACGCGAAGTTCCAGTACGGCGCGATGGTGGACCAGCCGGAGCCGCCGTTCTGCGTCTCGTAGACCTCTTCCAGGCCGACGTAGACGTGGTCCTTGTCGGCCGGATCAACGGTGAGGAACTGGTTGTACCAGCCCTGGATGCCCGGCTGGTACCCGCTGCCGCCGACCGCGAGCTTCTGCGCCGACCCGCTGTTTGCCAGCTTGCTGGAGTCGGCGACCTTCGTCCACGGGCCGGCCGGGTCGCCGTTCTTCGACTCGTAGATACCCTGCAGCAGGGTGTTGCCGTTGGTGCCGACGTTCAGCAGCTGCGGGCTCTGCACGATCGCGTACGCCCGGTCGCCGGCCGCCGAGTAGGCGAGCGTTGTCCTGCCCTCGGCCTTGGCCGGGACCCAGCCCTGCGGCTTGGCGTCGTAGCTGAAGTGCGCGCCGCCGTCGTTCGACACGTACAGCCCGTTGGTCGGGGCGCCGCCACGGAAGCCGGCGACCGCTACCACCTGCTGGCCGCCGGTACCCGGGCGGACCGCGACATCGCTGATCATGTTGCCGACGACGAGGTTGAAGTTCACCCCGTCGCTGGGCGGGCCGGCCGGCTGCAGTACCGCGGTCCAGGCGCTGCTGGACGTGGTGTTGAAGCTGTACAGGCCGTGCGAGGTGGCGGCGAGGATCGTGTTGCCGTCCTGCGCCAGGCGGAAGATCAGTGCGCCGTTGAGTTCGGAACCACCCACCTGGTGCCAGCTGGCGCCGTGGTCGGTGGAGGCGAGCACGCCAACGCCGGCGTAGCTGTCCTGGCTGGTGTTCGCCTCACCGGTACCGGCGTAGACGGTGTAGCTGCTGCCCGACCCGGTCACCAGCAGCGCGCCGATGGACAGCGTGGCCTGGGTGTCGGTGACCGGTGTCCAGTGCTGGCCGTCGTCGGTGGAGCGCCACACGCCGCCGTCCGCGGCACCGGTGAACAGGGTCCCGTCCGGGGCGGCGGCAAGCGCCGTCATCCGGCCGGCCACCCACTTGTCGCCCGCGCCGGAGTTGCTGAAGTTGCTTGTCGGGTCGATGTACTGCGGGGGATCGGAGAAGTCGTTGCCGTCACTGCCTGGCCGGCCCGTCCGCTCGGTCCAGGCGCCACCCACGCTGGGCAACGCCTTGGCCTGTGCGGCCCCGGCCGCGTACGCGTTCGGGTTCACCGCACCGTTGGGGGCGAGCCGCTGTGCCATGAACCAGTTGGTGGCCTCGGCGACGGCCTGGCTTTCCTCGCCCGGATCCTCACCCCGGTCCGGTGGACCGGCGGCGGCGATACCGGGACCCGCCGCGAACGCGGCGGCCAGCATCATCGCAGAGAACAGAGCGAATCGGCGCATTTTCATAGAGAAATCCTCCTCGGAGGGCCGAGCGGACAGGCAAGATCCCCGGCATTCTCGGCATGGTTGGAGTGAGCCTGTCAAGCCGGATGACGGGCATGGTCTACACGTATAGGTCGTTCGGCTACCATCGCCGGCCCGCCGCAGGCTGGGGAGTGTGGTATCCGGCGTCCGGCTGGGAACAGGGCGGGTGTGATAGCACTGGCGGCCCGGTGACCCGACTCGTCGACCATCTGCTCGGCCTGCA
>JAFMQQ010000240.1 GCA_017354595.1 Micromonosporaceae bacterium | reverse complement strand
TCTTCAACTACATCTCGTACGCCACCGGCAACGACAACTTCCGCAGTGGCGGGCAGAGCCGGGCGCAGTTGCTGGTGAACCTGCTGCCGCAGTCCATACCCCACGTCCTGGTACAGGGTCTGCCCATGTTCGGCGGCGCGCTGGTGCTGGTGCTCGGGGCGCTGGTGGCTGGCAACGGATTCGGCTGGGGCGCGTGGAAGACCGCCTTCACCCAGGGCCCGTCCCGGGTCTCGGTCATCGGCGGTTCGCTGGTCGCCTTGAGCGTCTTCGTGGTCGCCACGCTCGCGGTCACCCTCACCCTGTTCACCGGGGTCTCGGTCCTCATCGCGGTGACCGAGAGCCAGGCCATCGTCTGGCCGGCGTTGGGTTCGCTCGCCACCGCGTTCGGCGGTGGGTTGCTGGTACTCGGGATGTGGGCGCTGTTCGGGTACGCCCTGGGGGTGCTCGCCCGCGGACCGGCCCTCTCGGTCGGGCTCGGCCTGGTCTGGGTGCTGGTGGTGGAGAACCTGCTGCGCGGCGTCGCCGGCCTGCTGTCCATTGTGGAACAGGTGACCCGGGTGCTACCGGGCACCGCCGGTGGCTCGCTGGTCGGGGCGATCGTCGGGAAGACGGCCAACACCGCACCCGGCGTGCTGGACGCGATCTCCGGTCAACGAGCACTGGTCACCGTCGCGGCCTACATCGTCGGTTTCACCGTACTGGTCCTGGCCATCGTGGGCCGGCGCGACCTGGCCTGACCGTACCATCACCACCGCCCGTCGCTGGAACTGTCCGCTGTGGACTCTCCGGCGGCGGGCGGTGCCTCGTCGGGCTGGCCGCCGGCCGCAGATCCACCGGCGGCAGAACCCCCGGCGGCAGATCCGCCGGCGGCGAGGCGCATCAGGTCGGAGTCCAGCTCGATGCCGGTCTCGGTACCGCCCGCGCTGCCGAACTCGTGCTGGTAGCTGCGCCAGGACTCATCCCTGACCCGCTGCGCGAGGCCGCTCTCCATCAGCAGCACGAGTTCGGCCGCGGCCCGGTCGATCCGCTTGTTCAGCGCCGGATCCGCCCAGTCCTCCGGCGCCGCGAACACCGACGTGGGCACGGTCATGGTGCGCATGTACGCGAAGAGCGAGCGCATCTGCTCGTCCACCACCAGCGCGTGCCGGGCGGTACCGGCGGTGGCGGCGAGCACCACCGGCTTCGCGATCAGCAGGTCGTTGTCGAGCACATGGAAGAAGGAGGCGAACAGCCCGCTGGCACCAGCCTTGTAGATCGGGGTGCTGGCGATGACGCCGTCCGCGGCTGCGAGCGCGGCGATCGCGTCCCGCAGTCTGGGCCCGGTCAGTTGGGAGACCAACGCGGTGCTGATCTCCGTCGCCAGCTCGCGCAGGTCGATGACGGTGGCCCGGATCGGGTACCCGCGCCGCCCGGCCAGGTCGGCTACCCGACCCGAGATCCGGTCGGCCAGCATGCGGGTCGTGGACGGGTCGCTGGTACCGGCGCTGACCACCGCCAGCCGCCAGCTGTCGCCTGTGGTCACCCCGACTCCTCCCGGCTGCGGGCAGCGAGCTTGCGGCAGATCGTCTCCAGCTGTCGCATCTCCTCCGCCGATACCTGCGCGGCGACCGCCCGGGCCACGCTCAACCCGTGCCGCAGCCCGACCCGGCGCTGCCGGGCCCGGCCGTCGGCGGTCAGCGACAGGCGCACGCCCCGCCCATCGGCCGGGTCGCTGTCCCGGTGCACCAGTCCCCGCTCCACCAACCGATCCACCATCCGGGACAGGGCCGGCTGGCTGAGCAGCACATGCCGGTGCAGTTCGCTCTGGCGTACCGGTTGCGGGCACTTGGACAGGGTGTACAGCACGTCGTACTCCCGCATCGACACGTCACTCCAGATGCCCTCGGCGGCGAACTGCTTTATCAGCACCGAATGTGCGGACAGCAGCGCCTCCCAGGCGTCGTTTGCGAGCCGGCTCCGGCTGCGCATCACAGGCTCGGGTACGTCGCCGAAAGCTCCGGCGCTGTGTCCTGGTACGGCGAGGCGCCGGTCACGTTGTCACCCCGGTTGGCGTTCGGGCGCTGCTGGCGCGGGGGCGCTTCGCCGTACTTCGCCGCGACCAGAGCGGCATGCGTCGGCGGCTGTGCCGCCGCCGGGTCGCGCCGTGCGGCCAGCTCCTTGCGCAACACCGGAATCACCTCGCCACCGAGCAGCTCGAGCTGGTTGAGCACTGTGGACAGTGGCAGCCCGGCATGGTCCATCAGGAACAGCTGCCGCTGGTAGTCGCCGAAGGACTCGCGGAAGGTCAGGGTCTTGTCGATGACCTCCTGCGGGCTGCCCACCGACAGCGGCGTCATCTCCATGAAGTCCTCCATGGACGGACCGTGCCCGTAGACGGGTGCCTCGTTGAAGTACGGCCGGAACTCCCGCCTGGCGTCCTGTGAGTTCTTCGCGATGTACGCCTGGCCGCCCAGCCCGATGATCGCCTGCTGCTGGGTACCGTGGCCGTAGTGTTCGAAGCGCTGCCGGTAGAACCGGATCAGCCGGATGTAGTGCTCCTTCGGCCAGAAGATGTTGTTGGCGAAGTAGCCGTCCCCGTAGTACGCGGCCTGCTCGGCGATCTCCGGGGTGCGGATCGATCCGTGCCAGACGAACGGCGGTACGTCGTCAAGCGGCCGCGGGATCGACGTGAAGCCCTGCAGCGGGGTGCGGAACTTGCCCTGCCAGTCCACCACGTCCTCGCGCCACAACCGGTGCAGCAGGTTGTAGTTCTCCAGCGCCAGTGGCAGCCCCTGGCGAATGTCCTGCCCGAACCACGGGTATACCGGGGCGGTGTTTCCCCGGCCGAGCATCAGGTCGATCCGGCCCTTCGCCAGGTGCTGGAGCATCGCGTACTCCTCAGCGATGCGTACCGGGTCGTTGGTGGTGATCAGGGTGGTCGCGGTGGAGAGGATCAGCCGTTGCGTGGTTCCCGCGATGTACGCCAGCAGGGTGGTCGGGGCGGAGGAGAAGAACGGTGGGTTGTGGTGTTCGCCGATCGCGAACACGTCCATCCCGACCTCCTCCGTCTTCTGCGCGATCCGCACCACGGCGTCGATCCGCTCCGCCTCGCTGGGCGTCTGTCCGGACACCGGGTCCCGCGTGATGTCGCTCACCGAGAAGACCCCGAACTGCATGTCACACCCCTTACTCAGGCGGTGCTCGCCGCCGACCCGAAGTATATGCGTTTGCATGTACCCGCAACGCCCCGCTGCTGGCTGTATTCCCGGCCCGGCGGTGGCAGGGCGCCGCGGCGGCCGGGTGACGATACACACATTCCAATCGCCATCAATGCAAGCGCGCACCGGGCAGGATGGATGGGCGCTCGCGGAGGGACGTCAGGAGGTCGGCGATGCCGGACTGGAACAGCACGATCATCGAGGAGTTTCGGGCCAACGACGGCCGGGTCGGGGGCAACTTCGAAGGAGCACCGCTCATCCTGCTGCACCACCGGGGACGCCGGTCGGGCAAGCAGTACGTGAGCCCGGTGATGTATCTCGCGGATGAGCAGGATCCGGCCACAATCTACGTCTTCGCCTCGAGGGGCGGGGCGCCGGTGCACCCCGACTGGTACTTCAACCTCACCGCCGCCGGCAGCGGCCGGGTTGAGACCGGTGACGGCGACTACCAGGCGACGGTCACCGAGGTGACCGGGGACCAGCGGGACCGCATCTACGCGGAACAGGCCCGCCGCTACCCGGGCTTCGCCGAGTACGCCGAGAAGACGAAGGGGATCCGCACCATCCCGGTGCTCGCCCTGCGGCTGGAGACGCCCGCCTAGGATGCGGGGCATGGAGGCGGTCGAGCCAGAGATCGTACGCACCATGCCTCTGCACGCGATCACCGAGATGTACGGTGAGCCCGGCCTGCGGGTACGGCTGGAGGTGGAGGCCCAGCGGCTACCGGAGCGGGATCGGCCGGTGGTCGCCGAGGCGCTGGCGCTCGCCGACGAACTGCACGGCGACGACCGGCGCACCCGCGAGCCGTACCTGAACCACCTGCTGCGCAGCGCGATCCGCGTGCTGGCCTACTACCGGGTCGAGGACGTCGATGTCGTGGTCGCCACGCTGCTGCACGACTCGGTCGAGGACCACGCGCCGGAGCTGGCCGGCCGGGCGGCTGGGTCGGGTGAGCCGACCGGGCGCGACATCGCCGACGGGCTGGCCGTGCTCGCGGCCCGCTTCGGCCCGAGGGTCGCCGACCTGGTCGCCGCGGTCACCAACCCGCTGCCCGAGGAGGGCATCGACCGGCACGAGCAGTACCGCGAACACGTCGCGCAGAGCCTTGCCGCCAACCCCTGGGCGCGGGTGGTGAAGGCGTCCGACTTCACCGACAACGGAGTCGGCCTCATCTATACCCTGCCGGAGCGCCAGGCCAAGCTGGCCCGCAAGTACCGGCCGGTGCTGCCGGTGCTCCGGGAGCTGATCGACCGGGCGGACACCCCGCTGGCCGATGAGGTCAAGCGGCACATCCGGGACCAGCTCGACCTGGCCCGGCTGCGCTTCGACGCGATCCTGAGCGGGTAGCGGATGGACCAGGCGCGGCGAACGCTGCTCGACCGGCTCTACGCCGAGGGCACCGCATATGACGCCGGGCAGCCGGACCGGCTGCGCCGGCGGCGCAATCTCGAACCGGATGCCGCGCAGCTGCTGACCGTGGTGCTGCGGATCGCCGGCGCCCGCCGGGTGGTGGAGATCGGCACCTCCAACGGGTACTCGGCGATCTGGCTCGCCGACGCCGTCCAGGAGGTGGGCGGTCGGGTGACGACCGTGGACATCGAGGCCTGGCCCGGGGTACGGGAGAACCTGCGCTCGGCCGGGGTATCGGGTGCGGTGGACGTGGTGCTGGCCGATGGCGGCGGATACCTCGCCGGTCTCGCCAACGCGCGGGTGGACCTGCTGTTCCTGGATGCCGAGCGGGTCGAGTACGCCGGCTGGTGGCCGCATCCGGCCCGGGTGCTGCGGCCGGGTGGCGTGCTGGCGGTGGACAACGTGCTCTCCCACCCCGATGAGGTGGCCCCGTTCCTGGCTCTGGTCGCCGCGGACGGCGGGTTCGTCGGCACCACCGCGACCGTCGGCAAGGGGCTGTACCTCGCCTGGCGCAGGTGACCCAGGCGGCGTCCGGCCCTATACCCCGGGGGGGTACACTCGCGCCATGGCCGATCTCGTCGTGCTCGCCGCCGCGGTGCTGGCCGTGGTTGGCCTGGCATGGTTCTTCTTCGCCCCGCGCCGGGCGCACACCGCCGAGCTCTCCGGCGGGGTGCAGCGGGTGCGGGTGAAGGTCGCGGGCGGGTACAGCCCGGACGTGATACGGGTGCGGCAGGGCGTACCGGTTGAGATCACCTTCGACCGCCAGGAGGCGGGTGAGTGCACCTCGCAGGTGGTCTTTCCGGATCTGCGGGTCAGCGCCGCGCTGCCCGCCTATGCCCAGACGCTGGTACGGCTGCGCCCGGAGCAGGCCGGCACCTTCGGCTTCGCCTGCGGGATGAACATGGTGCACGGCCGGCTGGTTGTTGAGGCCGCGTCCGGCCCGCCGGCGCAGGCGGCACCGCCGGTCACCACCAGGCCGGCGCAGCCGCAGCGCGGGGCGGCACCGGAC
>JAFMQQ010000929.1 GCA_017354595.1 Micromonosporaceae bacterium | reverse complement strand
CGGCCACCTTCATCGCCTGCCTGGTGCTACGGGTGCCGTTCGCGTTGCCGCTGGCGGTCTTCGTGGCGCTGACCGACCTGCTGCCGATCATCGGCGCCACGGTCGGCGCGATCGGCACCGGGGTGGTGGCGCTGGCCACCACCCAGCTGTGGCCGAACACCATCCTGCTGGTGCTGTTCTTCCTGCTGTACCAGCAACTGGAGAACTTCCTGATCGCCCCGCGGGTGCTGCGCAACGCGGTACAGATGCCGGCGGTGGCGGTACTGCTCGCGGCGCTACTCGGCGGCAGCGTGCTGGGTCTGGTCGGGGCGCTGATGGCGATCCCGGTCGCGGCGGCGGTACGGGTGCTGGCCACTCCGATGATCCGGGCGCAGGACGCGAAGCCGGCGCCGGTACCGCCACCGGATCCGCCGCCGCCGCCGCAACCGTCGCTGCCCCGCCCGCAGCCCGGTGCCGCTACCCTCGACGACAATGGCTCAGATTGAGATCGACGAGGCGCGCTATGTCGACGAGCCGCCGAAGGACGGGTTGGCGATCTTCGCCGATGTGCCGCGCACGCCGTACCAGCGCGACCGGGCCCGGGTGCTGCACTCAGCCGCCTTCCGCCGGCTGGCCGCCAAGACTCAGGTGCACACCGCCGGTACCGACGATTTCCTGCGTACCCGGCTGACCCATTCGCTCGAGGTCGCGCAGATCGCCCGGGAGATGGGTGCCCAGCTCGGCTGCGATCCGGACGTGGTGGACACCGCGGGACTCGCGCACGACCTCGGCCATCCACCATTCGGGCACAACGGCGAAGAGGTGCTGGACGAGATGGGGCGCGCCTGCGGCGGCTTCGAAGGCAACGCGCAGACGCTGCGGGTACTGACCAGACTGGAGGCCAAGGTGGACACTGCCGACGGCCGCCCCGCTGGGCTCAACCTGACCCGGTCCTCTTTGGACGCATGCACTAAGTACCCGTGGTTGCGCGGCGACGGCGAACGCAAGTTCGGTGTGTACGCCGACGACGCGCCGGTCTTCACCTGGATGCGGGCGCAGCGGGTGGAGAGCCGGCAACGTTGCATCGAGGCGCAGGTGATGGACTGGGCCGACGACGTGGCCTACTCGGTGCACGATGTGGAGGACGGCGTGCATGGCGGCTACGTGGTGCTGGCCCGGCTGCGCGAGGATCCGCAGGAGCGGGAGGCGCTGTGCGCCGACGTGGCGGCGGCGTACTCCACCGAGTCCACTTCGGACCTTCTCGCGGTCCTCGATGAGCTGCTCGACGACCCGCTCTTCGCCCCGGCCTACGGGTACGACGGCGGGCACGCCGCCCAGGTGGCGCTGAAGAACGTGACCAGCGTGCTGACCGGGCGGCTGGTGGCCAGCGCGGTCACCGCGACCCGGGACCGGTCCGGCACCGGGCCGCTGCGCCGGTACGCCGCGGACCTGGTGGTACCGCGCCGCACCCGGGCCGAATGCGCGCTGTTGAAGGGGATCGCGCTGCGGTACGTGATGCGCCGGCCGGGCGCCCAGCAGCGGTACGAGCAGCAGCGGGAACTGCTCAGCACGCTGGTACGGGAGCTGGCCGACCGGGCGCCCGGCGCGCTGGACCCGGTCTTCGCTCCACTGTGGCGGGCCGCCGGCGACGACGTGGCCCGGCTGCGGGTGGTACTCGACCAGGTGGCCAGCCTGACCGACCCGTCCGCGGTGGCGTGGTACAGCCGGCTGCGGGCGAGCTGAGGCGGTTGCCGGGCTGAGGCGGTAGAGTTTTCCACCGTGACGTCGAGCAGCCAGCCAGTATTCGTGATCGTGGGGGCGTCGCTGGCCGGCGCCAAGGCAGCCGAGGCGCTGCGCGAGGCGGGGTTCA
>JAFMQQ010000928.1 GCA_017354595.1 Micromonosporaceae bacterium | reverse complement strand
GCCGGCGCCTGGTCGGCGGCGCTGCTGGCCGGTGCGGTACTGCTCGCCGCGGAGCAGGTCGGCATCGCGCAGTGGTGCCTGGATACCACGGTCGCCTACGCGAAGACGCGGTACCAGTTCGGCCGGCCGATCGGCTCGTTCCAGGCGGTGAAGCACCGGCTGGCCCAGGTGTGGGTGGCGTTGACCCAGGCGCGTGCGGCAGCCCGGTACGCGGCCGGCTGCCTGGCCAGCGCCGACGCCGATCTCGCGGTGGCGGCGAGCCTGGCCCAGGCGCACTGCGGCCCGGTGGCGGTACGGGCGGCGGAGGAGTGCGTCCAGTTGCACGGCGGTATCGCCTTCACCTGGGAGCACCCGGCGCACCTGTACCTGAAGCGGGCCAAGAGCGACGCCATCGCCCTGGGTACCGCCGCGTGGCACCGCGACCGGCTCGGCACCCTGGTCGGAATCGGCGCCTGAGCACCACCGGACTTGGAAGCCATCGAGGGACTTGCGTAGCTACAGTCGTCGCTGTCAAACTCTCACGATCGACCACCCCGGGTGCACCGTTAACCCATCTCGCGAAAGACGGGAGCGGTGAGACGACTGCATGACCATCTGGTCGCACTCGATGGGCCGGCGGCCCAGGACCGAGTGGACGACCTGGCCGCCGAGGCGCGGAGGTTCCTCGACGCCTTCGATCAGGAGAACGACCGGTCCGGCCGGACCAGCCAGCGATGGGCGGAGGTGCGGGCGCAGATCGAGTCGACCGGCACATACCAGCACACCCGGGCCGAGTTGACCTGGGGTGCCCGGGTGGCCTGGCGGCAGTCGGTGCGTTGTATCGGCCGGATGCGCTGGCGCACCCTGGTCGTGCGGGACGCCCGGCGAGTGGCGGCGGCCGACGGCGTGTACCGGGAACTCGTGGCCCACCTGCGGCGCAGCACGAACGGCGGGCGGATCCGGCCCGTCATCACCGTCTTCCCCGCCGACCTTCCCGCCCGGCCCCGGGTACGGATCTGGAACGAACAACTGATCAGCTACGCCGGGTACCGCCACCGTAGGGCCGTCACCGGGGACCCACGCAACGCGGGGTTCACCGATCTGGCCATGCGGATGGGCTGGCGGCCGCCGAGTGTCCGGGGCCGGTACGACCCGCTGCCCTGGATCATCGAGACCGCCACCGAAGCACCCCGGCTGTACCCGCCACCGCTGCACGAGATCCTTCAGGTACCGATCCACCATCCCGACCACCCGGGCCTGGCCGACCTGCGGCTGCGGTGGCACGCCTTACCGGTCATCTCCCACATGCGGCTGCGGATCGGTGGGATCGACTACTCCTGCGCACCGTTCGGCGGCTGGTACGTGGGGGATGAGATCGCCACCCGCGACCTGGGCGACCGGGGCCGGTACGACCTGCTGCCGGTCATCGCCGACCTGCTCGGACTGGACACCTCGTCCAACACCACCATGTGGCGGCAGCGCGCCTGCCTGGAGCTGAACGTCGCAGTCCAGGAAAGCTTTCGCGCCGCGGGTGTCACCGTTTCCGATGCGCTGACCGAGTCGGAGCTGTTCGCCAAGTTCGCCCGCCGGGAGGAGGCCGCGGGGCGAACCTGCTACGCGGACTGGTCGTGGGTGAACGGGCACTTCGCCGCCCCGTTGGGGGAGGCGTTCCACCGCTACTACGACACCCGGGAGCCGAACCCCAACTTCTGGCTTGACCCGGACGCCCGGGCCCGGGCGTCCGGCCAGCCGGCCGGTCCGGTCCTCACCGCACTGCACGGCGGCTCGACCGCGCCGACCCGATTAGCCACCCGGGAGGCATAGGTGGACCCTGCCATGCTGAAGGCGAGCTGGGCGAGGGTCGTGGCGC
>JAFMQQ010000927.1 GCA_017354595.1 Micromonosporaceae bacterium | reverse complement strand
CCGGCCGGTCCGGTCCTCACCGCACTGCACGGCGGCTCGACCGCGCCGACCCGATTAGCCACCCGGGAGGCATAGGTGGACCCTGCCATGCTGAAGGCGAGCTGGGCGAGGGTCGTGGCGCACGGCGACGAAGCGGCCGAGGTCTTCTATGCCGTGCTGTTCACGTCCGCTCCGCAGCTGCGCAGCATGTTCCCGCCGTCGATGGCCGCGCAGCGCGACCGGTTGCTGCACGCGCTGGGGCACATCATCTCCAATGTGGACGATGCCCAGGTGTTGGCCAGCTTCGCCGCGCAGCTGGGCCGTGACCACCGCAAGTACGGCGTGCGCAACGAGCACTACCCGCTGGTCGGATACGCCCTGCTGGAAACCCTGCGCCGCGCGCTCGGACCAGAGTGGACACAGGCGATGGCCGCCAACTGGACCGAGGCCTACCGGGCCGTGGCGGCGCTGATGAACAAGGCGGCCGAGCAGGCCGAGGGCAGCACGCCGCCGTGGTGGCTGGCCAAGGTCACCGACGTTGCCCGGCGCGCGCCGCAGGTCGCCGTCTTCACCGCCCGCCCGGACTATTCCTACGAGTACCTGCCGGGTCAGTCGGTGTCGGTGCAGAGCGAACTGCGCCCCGGCGTCTGGCGGTACCTGTCGCCGGCCAACGCCCCCCGCACCGATGGCAGCCTGGAGTTCCACGTCCGGGCCGTGGCCGGCGGGATGCTGTCCCCGGCCCTGGTCTACCAACTGCAGCCGGGCGACGACATCCGGCTCGGCTCGCCGGTCGGCCACGCCCTGACGACCTACCGCGATACCAACCGCGATCTGCTGTTGCTCGCCGGGGGAACCGGCCTGGCTCCGCTGCGCGCCATCGTCGAGGACCTCATCGCCACCGGTACCGATCGGCGGGCGACTCTGGTCGTCGGCGCCGGCACCGCCGCCGGTCTCTACGACCTCCAGCACCTCTTGCTGCTGCAGCAGAACCGACCCTGGCTGCGGGTCATCCCGGCGCTGCAGCACGGATCCCTGCCCGGCGCGCAGCGCGGCACCGCGGTCGATGTCGCGGTCAGCGGCGGCCCGTGGGCAGGTCACGAGATCTACGTCTGCGGGCCGCCCGGAATGCTCGCCACGGCTCGGGACCGGCTGCTGGCGGCGGGTTGTTCACCGCAGCAGATCCACCACGAGGACTACACTCAGCACCCCTATGCTCCGGCGATCGATCAGGCTCCGCGGAGGTAGCAACATGTTCACCGAGGCCGACCCGGGCAAGCCACTGCCGGACGAGCCAGCTGCCGACGGCGAGAATCCCATGCTGTCCCTGCCCACCGCCCGGCTGGGTACCCGCGGATACGACAAGGCCGCGGTACATCAGCTGGTCGATCGGCTGGTCCGGGAAGTCGACTACTACCGCCGCCAGGCCAACCGTCTCCAGATCACGTCCGACTCGCTGGCCAAGGAGGTGAGCTACCGCCGCAGCGGCTTGTTGCCCGACTACAGCCTCTCTGGCGCGTCGGCCGACCCGCTGATCAGCGCGCAGGTCGAAGCACAGCGCCACAGCGATGAGATCCTGCGGGTCGCCCAGGAACACGCCCGGGCGGTGGTCGTCGCCGCCGAGCAGCAGGCCCAGGCGATCGTCGAGGAGACCGGGACCGGGACCGACACCGAGGACGTCGCGGTGCTGCGGCAGCGGGCGCGCGACTACCAGCAGCTGGCGGCGAGCATGAGCGAGTACCTCGTCTATCTGATCGGCGTGCTCACCAACGCCAACGGTGTCTTCACCGACCGCCTGACCCTGCTCGGCATGGAGGGTCAGGGCGACAATGGTGCCCAGCCTGAATGAGCGATGCGGCTCTGCGGTGGCCGGCC
>JAFMQQ010000926.1 GCA_017354595.1 Micromonosporaceae bacterium | reverse complement strand
GCGGGCTGCGGCCACCGGGGCCGGCGCCGGCTGGCCGGACCACATCGACCGGCCGGTGCAGGAATACTTCGCCGCGCAGCTCGGCTAGTCGGCGAGGACCTCACGTACCCGGGCGGCGAAGGCCGGCGGGTTCTCGGCGAATCCGCCGTGGCCGCCGGGGAACGTGACCGGCTCGATGCCCAGCGCCGCGGCCAGCGCGCGCGACGTGCGGTCGCACAGCGTACCGGCTGATGTGTCGCCGATGCCGATGACGATGCGGGTGGCCGCGGTACGCAGCGCCGCGGTATCGGGTCGCCAGGACGTGGTCGGGCGCATCTCGTGGCGGAAGAAGTGTGCCTCGTCGGCGATCGCCTGCGGGTCACGGTCGGCGGCGGACATCGCCTGGAACATCTCCTCCGGTACCACCAGCCCGGCGTGCGCCATGAACTGCCGCATCGCACCCACCGTGTCGCCGGACCGGTGCAGGGCGATCATCTCCTCGGTACGGGTACGCAGTGCCTCGCGGTCGTCCAGCAGCTCGCTGAGCGGCGGCTCGTGCGCGATCACGGTGTGCGCCAGCTCGGGGCGCAACTGAGCCAGCGCCAGCGCCACCACGGCGCCCCCGCTGGAGCCGAGTACCGCGGCCGAGCCGCCGCGGTACTCGATGAGCCGGGCGAGGTCGTCGGCACGGGTCTCGATGGGCGAACCGGCCTCCGGATCGTCCATGCTGCTGTGCGCGATGCCGCGCGGGTCGAGCGTGACCACCGTGTGGTCGGTGGCCAGCAGGTCGGCGAGCGGCGCGAACGGCCGGGCGTCCATCGGCGAACCCACGAGTACCACCAGCGGCCCGGTGCCGCGCGTCTCGTGGTAGATCGTGGCACCGGGTACATCGAGGGTGCCCGTGGTGGGCAGGATCGTGGTCATGGCGGCTCCTCAGCTTCGGTCACTGTCACCGGTACCGACCGGCGCCGTACCCGAAACTCATCGCCGGTATCAGTGCTTGGGCTTCTCGCGCCGTTTGCGGGGCCGGACCGACAGTTGGATCGGGCTGCCGACGAAGCCGAAGTCCTCGCGGAGGCGGCGCTCCACGTACCGGACGTAGCCGGGGTCGAGGGCGCCGGTGGTGAACAGGATGAAGCGCGGCGGGCAGACGCCGGCCTGGGTGGCGAACAGGATGCGGGGCTGCTTGCCGCCTCGTACCGGATGGGGGTGGGCCTGGACCAGCTCGGTGACCCACTGGTTGAGCCGGCCGGTCGGTACCCGGGTCTCCCAGCCGGCCAGCGCCGTGCGCAGAGCCGGCGCCAGCTTGTCCACCGCCCGACCGGTACGGGCCGAGACGTTGACCCGTGGCGCCCAGGTGATCCGGCGCAGCTCCCGGTCGATCTCGCGGGCCAGGTAGTACCGGCGGTCGTCGTCCACCAGGTCCCACTTGTTGAACGCGATGACCAGCGCCCGGCCCGCCTCCACGACCTTGGTCAGGATGCGCTGGTCCTGCTCGCTGATCGGTTCGCTGGCGTCCAGCAGCACCAGCGCCACCTCGGCGGCGTCGATCGCGGCGTTGGTGCGCAGGCTCGCGAAGTACTCCGTGCCGCTGGCCGCGCCGACCCGCTTGCGCAGGCCGGCGGTGTCGACCAGCCGCCAGGTCTCGCCGCCGATCTCGGCCAGCGAGTCCACCGGGTCCACCGTGGTACCGGCGACCGCGTCGACGACCGCGCGTTCCTCCCGGGCCAACTTGTTGAGCAGGCTGGATTTGCCGACGTTGGGGCGACCGACCAGCGCCACCCGGCGCGGCCCGGTCTCGGCCGGCGGCTCGCCGGCGTCGGCCGGCAGCCCGTTGACGATCGCGTCGAGCAGGTCGCCGGAGCCGCGGCCGTGC
>JAFMQQ010000035.1 GCA_017354595.1 Micromonosporaceae bacterium | reverse complement strand
TACTACCCGCTGACCACGCTGGTGGGTGCGGGCATCCGCGAGGTCCTGGTCATCACCACGCCCGAGGACCAGGTGCAGTTCCAGCGGCTGCTCGGCGACGGATCCCAGTGGGGCATGTCGATCGTGTACGCCGCCCAGCCGCGCCCCGAGGGGATCGCTCAGGCGTTCCAGATCGGCGCCGAATTCATCGGGGACCAACCGGTCGCGTTGATCCTGGGCGACAACATCTTCCACGGCGTGGGGCTGGGCCGGCAGCTCGCTGCGGACAAGCCGCCGGTGGGCGGCCGGGTCTTCGCCTACCCGGTCGCGAACCCCAGCGAGTACGGCGTGGTGGAGTTCGACCCGGACGGCCGGGTGCTCTCCATTGAGGAGAAGCCGGCCCGGCCGCGGTCCCGGTATGTCGTGCCGGGCCTGTACTTCTACGACAGCTCGGTGGTGTCGATCGCCGGCAAGCTGACCCCGAGCGCGCGGGGCGAGCTGGAGATCACCGCGGTCAACGAGGAGTACCTGTCCCGCGGCCAGCTGCATGTGACCGTGCTCGACCGGGGTACCGCGTGGCTGGACACGGGTACCTTCGCCTCGCTGGTGGCCGCCGCGGAGTTCGTCCGGGTGATCGAGGAGCGGCAGGGGTTGAAGATCGGCTGCGTCGAGGAGGCCGCCTGGGCGGCCGGGTTCATCGATGACACCCGGCTGCGTGAGCTGGCCGAGCCGTTGCGCAAGAGCGGCTACGGCGACTATCTGGTCAAGCTGCTTGAGGATGAGGACTGAGCGTGGGCGTAGAGTCCGGGCCCGTGGACGAACAGGCGCGCAACGCGCGGACGGCCGACGAGTCGTACGCGCGGCGGCTGCAGCGGCTGGAAGGCGCGCGGTGGAAGCGGCTGCTCTCCGCCCAGGCGCCGTACCGGTGGAATGTCCGCCGGCTGAACCTCGGCTTCACCCTCGATGTTGGCTGTGGCATCGGGCGCAACCTGCGCCACCTCGGCGGCCACGGGGTGGGCGTGGACCACAACCCGACCTCGGTCGCGGTGGCCCGCCGGGCCGGTCTGGTCGCCTTCACGCCGGAGCAGTTCGCGGCGAGCCCGTACGCCGCCCCCGGCCGGTTCGACGCCTTGCTGCTCGCCCATGTGCTGGAGCACCTGCCCGCCGAGCAGATGCGGGGCCTGCTCGCCGACCACCTGCCGTACCTGCGCTCCGGCGGTACGGCCGTGTTCATCACCCCGCAGGAGCGCGGCTACGCAAGCGATCCGACGCACGTCCGGTTCATCGACTTCGCCGCGGCCGGCGCGCTCGCCGAGGAGGTGGGCCTGGTGGTCCGGCGCCGCTACTCCTTCCCGCTGCCGCGCCTGGCCGGCCGGGTGTTCACGTACAACGAGTTCGTGGTGGTGAGCCAGAAACCATGAAGATCCGGCCGATGGCGGTGCCGGGCGCCTGGGAGATCACGCCGGTTCAGCACGGGGATCCGCGCGGGCTGTTTCTCGAGTGGTACCGCCACGATCTGCTCGCCGCCGAGGTGGGGCACCCGCTGGAACTGGCGCAGGCCAACATCTCCGTCTCGGCGCGCGGGGTGGTGCGCGGCATCCACTTCGCGGACGTACCGCCGAGCCAGGCGAAGTACCTCACCTGCCCGCGTGGTGCGCTGCTGGACGTGGTGGTGGACATCCGGGTCGGCTCGCCCACCTTCGGCCGGTGGGACGCGGCCCGGCTGGACCAGGACGACCGGCGGGCGGTGTACGTCAGCGAGGGGCTGGGGCACGCTTTCTGCGCGCTCACCGACGACGCCACCCTGCTGTACCTCTGCTCGGCGAGGTACGCCCCGAGCCGCGAACACACCATCGACCCGCTCGACCCGGAACTGGGTATCGAGTGGCCGGTGGAGCAACCGTCGCTCTCCGGCCGGGACGCCGCCGCCCCCTCGCTCGCCCAGGCGCTCGCGGGCGGGCTGCTGCCGGATTACACAGTGTGCCAGGACTACATCGAATCGCTGCGCCGCCAAGTGACGAAGTGAGGCGCGAGGCGGCTAATGTCTGTTCATGGACCGGCGCATCTTCGGGCTTGAGACCGAGTACGGAGTCACCTGCACCTACCGCGGCCAGCGGCGGCTGTCCCCGGACGAGGTGGCCCGGTACCTGTTCCGCCGGGTTGTCTCCTGGGGCCGGTCCAGCAACGTCTTCCTGCGCAACGGCGCCCGGCTGTACCTGGATGTGGGCTCCCACCCGGAGTACGCCACGCCCGAGTGCGACTCGGTGACCGACCTGGTCGCCCACGACCGGGCCGGCGAGCGGATCCTGGAGGGGCTGCTGGTCGACGCGGAGAAGCGGCTGCACGACGAGGGCATCGCCGGCGAGATCTACCTGTTCAAGAACAACACCGACTCGGCCGGCAACTCCTACGGCTGCCACGAGAACTACTGCGTCTCCCGGCACGGGGAGTTCGGCCGGCTGGCCGATGTGCTGATCCCGTTCCTGGTGACCCGGCAGCTGATCTGCGGTGCCGGCAAGGTGCTGCAGACACCCCGGGGCGCGGTCTTCTGCCTGTCCCAGCGCGCCGAGCACATCTGGGAGGGCGTCTCCTCGGCCACCACCCGGTCCCGGCCGATCATCAACACCCGGGACGAGCCGCACGCCGACGCCGAGCGGTACCGCCGGCTGCACGTGATCGTCGGCGACTCGAACATGAACGAGGTCACCACGCTGCTGAAGGTGGGTAGCGCGGACATCGTGCTGCGGATGATCGAGGCCGGCGTGGTGATGCGGGACCTGACCCTGGAGAACCCGATCCGGGCCATCCGCGAGGTCTCCCACGACATCACCGGCCGGCGGCGGGTACGGCTGGCCAACGGCAAGGAGGCCAGCGCGCTGGAGATCCAGCAGGAGTACTTCGCCAAGGCGAGCGAGTTCGTGGACCGGCGGGGCGGTGACGCGACCGCCAAGCGGGTGGTGGAGCTGTGGGGCCGGGTCCTGTCGGCGATCGAGTCGGGCGACCTGTCCCTGGTGGACCGGGAGATCGACTGGGTGACCAAGCTACGCCTGGTGGAGTCGTACCAGCGCCGCCACGACCTGCCGCTGGCGCACCCGCGGGTGGCCCAGATGGACCTGGCCTATCACGACCTGCGCCGCGGCCGGGGCCTGTACGCGCTGCTGGAGCGCCGGGGCCAGGTGGACCGGGTGGCGACCGACATCGAGATCTTCGAGGCGAAGGAGACCCCGCCGCAGACCACCCGGGCCCGGCTGCGCGGCGAGTTCATCAAGCACGCGCAGGAGAAGCGACGCGACTTCACGGTGGACTGGGTGCACCTGAAGCTCAACGACCAGGCGCAGCGCACCGTGCTGTGCAAGGATCCTTTCCGCGCCTACGACGAGCGCGTGGACCGGCTGATCGCTTCGATGTAGGGGTACGCATGGGAGAGCCGAAGCCGTCGGCGCGCCCACCGGCGCCACCGTTCTGGGACCGGAAGGCCCGGATGCAGCGCCGCCGGGAGCGCATCCGCGAGGAGATCGAACGCAACCGGCGCGGTGAGTACACGGTGCCGACCTGGGTGCTGGGGTTGGTACTGCTGCTGGTGGTGGGCGGGTTGGCGGCACTGGTCATCTTCGCCTGACCTCACAGCAGGGTGGCGGCGTGCCGGCCGGCGGCCGCGGCGGCCAGGAAATACCACGGATCCTCGGCAAGGCCTCTGCCCATAGTGGACAGTTGTACCGGCAGGTTGCGCAGCGAGTCGTCCAGGCCGGTTGTATCCACCGGCACGATCCGGTGCCGGTCCGCCAGCGGAGCCAGCTGGGCCTCGACTTCGTCGGCGAGTTGACCGGGCAGTCCGAGTGGTACCACCAGATCCGCCGGTACCAGCGCCACCCGACCGTACGCGGTCAGGCTGTGGTGCGACACCCCGCGGTGCCGGGGTCGCGGGTCCACAGCGGACAGACGCAGTGAGCCGACCGGGCGACCCCCGAGTACCACGGCCGCGTTCAGCGCCTCGCCGGCGGCCGCCCCGGAGAACCCCCAGACCGTACCGGTGCCGAGGTTGCCCGGACCCTGCGCGACGATCGCCACGTCGCACTCCAATGCGTGCCGTACCGCTAGCAGTCCACTGTGGACGTTGACCGCCTCCAGGTCGCCACCGAAGGCCTGGCCGGCGGTGACCACGCCGGCGAGCAGCCCGGCCAGTGCGTCGATGGTGCGGGAGAACCAGGCCGGCAGGCTCGCGCCATCGGTCATCACGTACCCGACCCGGGCGCCGGGCCGGTCGGCGAGCACACCGGCCAGGATCGCCGGTACCGCCGAGTGCAGGTCCGCGGCGACCACCGGCATGCCATCCAGGCCGGGGTCGCCGGAGAGCGCCTCGCGGTACGGCGATGCCTGCTCGTCGACGCCGAGCACGATCGGCTGCAGCGGCGTGTACCGCGCCTTCACCAGGTGCCCGGCCGAGCGCTGCAGCCCGCCGGGCGGGTCGGGTGGCAGCCGTTGGGGCAGCGCCACCACCAGCGCGTAGCCGCCGGTACCCAGGCCGAGTTCGAGCGCGCCGGCGTTGAGCAGCACCTGGTCGCCCACGCGTGGCTCGCCGACCAGCGCGGGATAGGCGAGCGCGGGCAACTGTTCGCCGCCGACCGTCACCAGCAGCTCGACCGCGCCACGCCAGCGCCGGCGCAGCGCCGAGACCGACCCGGTCCGCCAGGCAATCACTGCGCCAAGCTACCCAGCCGGGCGACTCGCCGTGCCGGCGGGCGGTCGGTCCGGCCCGGACGCTGCTAGGTTCGAACACGTGTCCCGTACCCGGACCGAGCGCCTGGTCAATCTGGTCATCTGCCTGCTCGCCACGCGCCGGTACCTGACCGCGTCGCAGATCGCCGCGACGGTAGCCGGCTACGAGCACGACGCGGAGGACCCGCGGGAGCACGACGCGTTCCAGCGCAAGTTCGAGCGGGACAAGGCGGAGCTGCGCGAGTTGGGGGTACCGCTGGAGACCGGCACCTCCAGCGCCTTCGAGACCGAGCCGGGGTACCGGATCGCCGCCCGCGACTACGCGCTGCCGGAGATCCCGCTGGAGCCGGACGAGGCGGCCGCCGTCGGTATCGCCGCGCGGCTGTGGCGCCACGCCGGCCTGGCCGCCGCCGCCTCCTCGGGGCTGGCGAAGCTGCGCGCGGCCGGTGTCGAGGTGGATCCGCACGCCACCCTCGGGGTGGAGCCGGTGGTCACCGTCGACCCCGCCTTCGAGCCGCTGACCGGCGCGGTACGCGACCGGCAGGCGGTCACCTTCGACTACCGGACGCCCGAGGACGACACCCCGACCAGGCGCCGGCTGCAGCCGTGGGGCGTGGTGTGCTGGCGGGGCCGCTGGTACGTGGTCGGGCACGACCTGGACCGGGCGGCGGAGCGCTGCTTCCGGCTCTCCCGCATCGTCGGCCCGGTGCGCCGGGTCGGCTCGCGCCAGGCGTACCGGCCGCCCGACATCGACCTGATCGGTTACGTGGCCAGCTGGTCCGGGCCGGTGGAGCGGTCCGGCCGGGCGACGGTACTGGTCCGTCCCGGCCGGGGTACCGGCGTGCGGCGCTGGGCCGAGCCGGTGGCTTCCGGGCCGGACGGCGACACGGTGGTGCTGCGGTACGCCGACCCGGAGTCGTTCGCCGCCTGGCTGGTCGGCTACGGCGCCGACGTGGTGGTGCTGGACCCGCCGGAGGTACGGGATGCGGCGATCCGCCGGCTCCGGGAGATCGCCAAGGTGCACGGGGACGCGATGCCCGGCGACTCGGCCGACGAGCGGGCGGCGCGGGTGGGCTGATGGCCGCCTCCACCTCCGCTGAGCGCCTGGGCCGGCTGTTGAACCTGGTGCCGTACCTCCTGGCCCGGCCGGGGATCGTGCTGGCCGAGGCCGCCACCGACCTGGGGGTGACCGAGCGGCAGCTGCGTGAGGACCTGGAGCTGCTGTGGGTGTGCGGGCTGCCCGGCTACGGACCCGGTGACCTGATCGACATGGCGCTGGATGGCGACCGGGTCACCATCACCTATGACGCCGGCATCGACCGGCCGTTGCGGCTGACCCCGGACGAGGCGCTGGCACTGGTGGTGGCGCTGCGGATGCTGGCCGAGACGCCCGGGCTGGGCGAGCGGGACGCGGTCGAGCGGGCCCTGGCGAAGATCGAGTCCGCCGCTGGCGACCTGGCCGAGGCGCCGGTTGCGGTACGGCTGCCGGGCGCACCGCCCATGCTCGTCGGCGGGGGCGCCGGCGACGAGGACCGGCTGGACACCATCCGCGCGGCGGTGCAGCGCCGGCGGGCGCTGCACATCACGTACTACACGGCGACCAGGGACGAGCTGACCGAGCGCGTGGTGGATCCGATGCGGGTGCTGGTGGTCGCCGGGCGGGCGTACCTGGAGGCGTGGTGCCGGCGGGCCGAGGCGGTACGGATGTTCCGGGTGGACCGGATCGACGGCCTGGTGGAGCTCGCCGAGCCGGCCGCCCCGCCACCGCAGGCGCACCCCAGCGATCTGGCCGGTGGAGTTTTCACGCCGACCCCGGAGCTGCCGCTGGTCACACTGCGGGTGGGCCGGGGCGCCCGGTGGATCACCGAGTACTACCCGTGTGAGCGGGTGGTCCGGGAGTCGCCGGAGCAGTGGCTGGTCTCGCTGCGCGCGGCCGACCTGGGCTGGGCCCGCCGGCTGGTGCTGGGGCTGGGCGCGGATGTGACGGTGGTGGCTCCGGCGCAGCTGGCCACCTCGGTCGGGGAGCAGGCCCGGGCCGCACTCGCGGCGTACGGGCTGGAGGTGGGTTAGCCTCGGCTGGTGATCTGGTGGCTCACGCTCGCGGTGGCTCTGCTGGGCCCGGCCGTCCTGCTGTACACCGGCCTGTCGATGGTGCGACGGCTGGAACGGCTGGACCTGGCGGCCCGCCGGGTGCGCACCAGCCAGGGCGAGGTGCAGGCGGTACAGCTGGAGTTGACCCGGTTGCAGCAGCGGCTGGAGGAGGCGCGCGGCCGGCTGCCGGTGCGGCGACGCCCGGCGGTGGAGCCACCGGCGGGCGGGTCGGCGCAGGCCACGGCGGAGACAGATGGGCGGATCCGGGGCGACCGGCATGGTTCGTTCGGCCGGATGGAACGCTAGTATGGGCTCGTCGTCCGACGAGATAGTGAGGTGGTGGCGGCGATGGGTGCACTCAAGCCCTGGCACGTTGCGGTGTTGGTGGCGGTGCTGATCCTGCTCTTCGGCGCCAAGCGGTTGCCCGACGCGGCGCGCGGGCTCGGCCGTTCGATGCGGATCCTGAAGGCCGAGACCAAGGGTCTGGCAGAAGATGATGTGAACGGGAAGGCCGAGGCCCCTTCCGGCCGGGCGCCACTGGAGGCGTCCCCGGCGAAGCCGGCGGAGACCGAGCAGTCCGAGCGCGTCCGCGACGCGAACTGAGCGAGCGGCGCCCCTCCGATAGGATCGCCCGTGCGCCTCGTGGTACGCAGAAGCCGCAAAACCCAGTTCCAGCGTGCGGCCGAAGGGTCGATGACCCTCATGGACCACCTGCGGGAGCTGCGTAGCCGGCTGTTCAAAGCGGTACTCGCCATCGCGGTCGGCTTCGCCATCGGCTTCTGGCTGTCCAACCCCATCAAGTCGGTACTGCAGCGGCCGTACTGCGACTACATGACCTCGCATCACCACCTGACGGCGCAGGGCACCTGCCCGATGCTGATGCTGGACCCGACCGCGGGTCTGCAGCTGAGCATGCAGGTTGCGCTCTGGGCTGGGTTGATCCTCGCCGCGCCGATCTGGCTGTACCAGCTCTGGGCGTTCATCGCGCCCGGACTGCACAAGCACGAGCGGCGCTGGGCCTACTGGTTCGCCGGCATCGCCGCGCCGCTGTTCGTCACCGGCGCGCTGCTCGCCTACCTGGTGATCGGGCGGGGCCTGCAGTTCCTGCTCAGCTTCGCCGGTTCGGCCGACGTCAACCTGGAGATCACCCGGTACTTCGACTTCGTCACCGGGCTGATCCTGCTCTTCGGCCTCGCCTTCGAGTTCCCGCTCGTGGTGGTGCTGTTCAACATCGCCGGCATCGCCAGCTACCAGCGGCTGCTGGGCTGGTGGCGGATCGCGGTCTTCGTCTTCTTCCTCTTCGCCGGGGTGGCGATACCCACCGGCGACCCGTTCAGCATGATCGCCCTGGGCGCCGGATTGACCGCGCTCTACTTCGGTGCGGTGCTCTTCGCCTACCTCAACGACCGGCGGCGGGAACGCCGGCGCCGGGCGCTCTACGGCGACGTGGCCGACGACGAGATCTCACCGCTGGACCTGGACGCCGAGCCCATCGCGGCCGGGGAGCCGGTCGTGGCGCCCGAGCCGGTCCAGGCGCCGGGCCCGCTGGCGCGCCGCTACGACGACGTGACCTGATCGGCCGGAGGGCGCCTGTGGCAACCCCCATCGCGGCGGGGCAGATCGCCGTACTCCTCAACCCGGTCGCCGGGCGTGGCCGGTACCTCGACCTGCTGCCCGCGGTACTCGAGACGTTGCGTGGCGCAGGGCGGGAGGTTTGCGAACTGCCGGCGACCAGTGGCGACGAGGCGGTGGCGGCCTGCCGGGCCGCGGTCGCCGAGGGTGCCGGCGCGCTGGTCGCGGTGGGTGGCGACGGCACGCTGCATGCGGCATTCCAGGCGGTCGCCGGTACCGGCGTCCCGCTCGGCGTGGTACCCGCCGGCACCGGCAACGACTTCGTGGTGAACCTGGGCCTGCCGGCCGAGGCGGTCGCGGCGGCCGAAGCGGTCGCGGTGGCGTTACGCGAGGGGCGGCGTACCCGCCCGGTCGACCTGGCCCGGATCTCCACTGTGGACGGAGAGGAACGCTGGTTCGGTTCGGTGCTCGCGGCCGGGTTCGACGCGGTCGTCAACGAGCGGGCAAACCACATGCGCTTCCCGAAGGGCCCGCGGCGGTACGACATCGCGATCGTCCTGGAGCTGCTGCGGCTGCGCGCCCGCGAGTACACGCTGCGCCTGGACGGCGTCGAGCACCGCGTACCGGCGGTCCTGGTGGCGGTGGGGAACACGGCCAGCTACGGCGGAGGGATGCGGATCTGCCCGGCGGCAGACCCGACCGACGGGCTGCTGGATGTCGTGGTGGGCGCCCGGATGGGGCGCGGCACGCTGATGCGGATCAAGCCCGACCTGTACCAGGGCACGCACGTGGATCACCCACTGGTGACCGAGCACCGGGCGGCCACGGTGGAGCTGGACGCCGAAGGGATCACCACTTACGTGGACGGGGAACGGGCATTCCCGTTGCCGCTCACGATCGAGGCCGTGCCGGGGGCGTTGACCCTGCTGGGCTGAGCCCCGCCGGCCGGCGGGACTGTCCAATCTGGTCAGTCGCATGTGGTCAGTCGCATGTGGTCAGTCGGACGGGTCGACGCCGACCAGGCGCAGCACGGCGGCGAGGCCGTTGGTGGTGCCCGCCGGCGCCGGCGGGAGCAGGTACGCCCGGCAGCCGGCGTGCACCGCCGCGCCATCCGCCGGCGTGTCGCCGACCATCAGCGCGCGCTCCGGCGGTACGCCCAGCTTGGTGCAAGCGTGCTGGAAGATCGCCGGATCCGGCTTGCACCGGCCCACCTCGTAGGAGAGCACGAACGCGTCGATGTACCGGGCAAAGCCGAGCGCCTCGGCGACCGGCCGGATGTCGAAGCCGATGTTGCTGACCACGGCGATCGGTACCCGCTGCCGGTGCAGGGCGGCCAGGGTGGGGAGGGTATCCGGGTACAGGGTCCACCCGTCCGGTACCAGCAGGCGGTCGTACAGCGCCTCCGGCAGCTGCGCGGCGGCGGACGCGGCGCTCCCGTCCGGGCCGCGATCGAGGCCGGCGCGATCGAGGCCGGCGCGGGCCAGGCCGGTGTACGCGGCCCGGTGCGCGTACTCGTACAGGTCCCGGTTGGCCCACTCCTCAACCAGATGCGGCGGTACCCGCTGGGGCAGCGGCCCACCGGCCCGGCCGGCGGCGACCAGCAGGTCGGCGAGGGCGGTGGCGCGCAGCCGGGGCAGGCTCAGCCCGCACGCCTGCGCCGCCGCCAGTACCCAGTCGACCGGGTCCTCGACCTGCGCGATGGTTCCGTGAAAGTCGACCAGCACCGCCTCCACCGGCTGCGGTGCATCCGGCGGTTGCGGGGGATCAGGCACGCACTGCACCATACCGACCGGCCCGACAACGGCTGCGGAGGGTGACCACCCGGCACCCGTGCCGCGACGGGGTACCGGGTATGCCCTAGCCTTTCGGTATGACCAGCCCCGCCGAGCGGTACGCAGCGGCCCGCCGGCGGCAGCAGGAGTACGTCCGTGGCCCGGCGCTCGCCGACTTCGCCGGGGGGCTGGGGTTCACCCTGGACGACTTCCAGCGGGAGGCGTGCGCCGCGCTGGAGGCCGGCAGCGGGGTGCTGGTCTGCGCGCCCACCGGCGCCGGCAAGACCGTGGTCGGCGAGTTCGCGGTACACCTGGCACTGGCGCAGGGCCGCAAGTGCTTCTACACCACGCCGATCAAAGCGCTGTCGAACCAGAAGTACCACGACCTGGCTCGGGTACACGGCGAGGCGAAGGTCGGGCTGCTCACCGGTGACAACGCGATCAACGGGGACGCGCCGGTGGTCGTGATGACCACCGAGGTACTGCGCAACATGCTGTACGCCGGCTCGCCGGCACTGGCTGGACTGTCCTATGTGGTCATGGACGAGGTGCACTACCTCGCCGACCGGTTCCGCGGCGCGGTGTGGGAGGAGGTGATCATCCACCTGCCGGCGAGCGTGACCCTGGTATCCCTCTCCGCGACCGTCTCCAACGCCGAGGAGTTCGCCGACTGGCTGGTCACCGTCCGCGGGCACACCGAGGTGGTGGTGACCGAGCACCGTCCGGTACCGCTGTGGCAGCACATGCTCGTCGGGCGGCGGATGTTCGACCTGTTCCACGACGCCGAGGCGGCGCAGAAGCACGACGTACACCCGGAACTGCTGCGGTACGCCCGCGATGTGCTGCGCCGCGCGGAGGTGGACGGCCGGCCGCGTGGCGCCCGGTCGCGCCGCTGGCCGGTACCCAGCCGCCCGGACATCATCGAGCGGCTGGACCGGGAGGGGCTGCTGCCGGCGATCTCCTTCATCTTCAGCCGGGCCGGCTGCGATG
This sequence comes from Micromonosporaceae bacterium, assembly GCA_017354595.1. GTDB lineage: Bacteria > Actinomycetota > Actinomycetes > Mycobacteriales > Micromonosporaceae > DATEJJ01. Next base: position 2,472 of record JAFMQQ010000035.1, on the reverse strand, counting down.
CGGCGGTACAGCAGTGTCTGTCCGCCGGGCTGCGGCTGACCACGCCCGACGAGCGGGCGGAGATCCGGGCCCTGGTAGAGGAGCGCACCGAGGCGATCAGCTCCGAGGACCTGCAGGTGCTCGGGTACTGGGAGTGGTTGGACGGACTGGAGCGCGGCCTGGCCAGTCACCACGCGGGCATGCTGCCGACCTTCAAGGAGGTGGTGGAGGAGCTGTTCGTACGCGGCCTGGTCAAGGCGGTCTTCGCTACCGAGACCCTGGCCCTGGGCATCAACATGCCGGCCCGGTGCGTCGTGCTGGAGCGGCTGGTGAAGTTCAACGGCGAGGCGCATGTCGACCTGACACCGGGCGAGTACACGCAGCTGACCGGCCGGGCCGGCCGGCGCGGTATCGACATCGAAGGGCACGCCGTGGTGGTGTGGGCGCCGGAGATCGATCCGCGGCATGTCGCCGGGCTCGCTTCGACCCGTACCTATCCGCTGCGGTCCAGCTTCCGGCCGTCGTACAACATGGCGGTCAACCTGGTGGGCACGGTCGGGGCCGGTCGCGCCCGGGCGCTGCTCGAGTCCTCCTTCGCCCAGTTCCAGGCCGACCGGTCGGTGGTCGGGCTGGCCCGGCAGGTGCAGCGCAACGTCGAGACCGCCGCGGCGTACGGCGCCGAGACCGAGTGCCACCTCGGCGACTTCGACGAGTACTTCGACCTCCGTACCGCGATCACCGAGCGGGAACGGGCCAACGCCCGGCAGGGCGCCGCGAGCCGCCGGGCCGCGGCCACGGCGTCACTGCTCCGGCTCCGGGTCGGCGACGTGATCCAGGTACCGACGGGGCGCCGGGCCGGGATCGCCGTGGTACTGGAGGCGGGCGTGACCGGCTTCGGCGAGCCGCGGCCGCTGGTGCTCACCGAGAACCGCTGGGCCGGCCGGGTCTCGGCCGGCGAGTTCCCCGGCCAGGTGGAGGTGCTGGCGCGGGTGCGGGTACCCCGGCACTTCAACCACCGGTCGCCCGCGGAACGCCGGGACCTCGCCGCGACGCTGCGCAGCGCCGGTGTGGCGCACCCCGGCCGCCGTGCACCGCGCCGGGCGCAGCACGAGGACCGGGAACTCGACCGGCTGCGCCACCAGTTGCGGGCACACCCCTGCCACGCCTGCCCGGAGCGCGAGGAGCACGCCCGGTGGGCGGAGCGCCGCCGCCGGCTGGACCGGGATACCGAGGCACTGCGGGAGAAGGTACGCAACCGCACCGGATCGCTGGTGCGGACCTTCGACCGGGTCTGCGACCTGTTGCGCGACCGCGGTTACCTGGCCACCCCCGAACCCGCAGCCGGTGGTGTGCCGGCGGCGGACAGCGTCACCGACGCCGGGCGGACCCTGGCCCGGATCTGGGTGGAGGCGGACCTGCTGGTCGCCGAGTGCCTGCGCCGCGACGTGTGGCAGGGGTTGTCTGCGGCCGAGCTGGCCGCGGCCGTCTCGGTGCTGGTATACGAGGCGCGGCGGGAGACCGACGACCGGGTGTCGCTGCCCCGCGGTCCGGTGACCGAGGCGGTGGAGACCACCCTGTCGATCTGGGCCGACCTGGAGCGGGACGAGGCGGCCCGCGGCCTGGAGCTGACCCGCGAGCCCGATCTCGGCTTCGTCTGGCCGGTGTACCGGTGGGCGCGCGGCGAGCCATTGTCCAAAGTGCTCGCCAGCCTGCACACGCTCGACGGCGACCTGCCCGCCGGCGACTTCGTCCGGTGGGCGCGCCAGGTGCTCGACCTTCTCGGGCAGATCGGCGAGGCGGCCAGGGGCGGCGACCAGATCCGGCAGACCGCCCGGGAAGCGGTGGCTCTGATCAACCGGGGAGTCTTGGCATACGGTGTGACACCGTGACCCTGACCTGGGCTTTCCGGCCAGGGATTAACCCGCAGGCGACAAATGCTGTGATCTGACCCATTGTGCTGGCGTACGCCAGGCGTCAAGTATCCGGGACACGGGCCTTGTCGCAGCTAGCAGCACCGAGGGGAATCGGGATGGCGACACTGCAGCAGTTCACCTACGGGGCGGTCACTCCGGTACTCGCCTACGCACTCTCGGTGCTCGGGTCGCTGCTCGGCCTGGTCGCCACGGCGCGTGCTCAATCCACCGTCGAACACCGTGCCCGGTGGTTGGTACTGGCAGCCTGGGCGCTTGGCGGCACCGCCATCTGGACCATGCACTTCATGGCGATGATCGGGTTCTCGGTCGAGGAATCCCCGGTCCGGTACGACATCGCCGGTACGGTGGCGAGCTGGCTGATTTCGGTGCTGGTGGCCGGCATCGGCCTGTTCATCGTTGGCTATGGCCGGCCGTCGGTGGCCAAGGTGCTGATCGGTGGCCCGCTCACCGGTCTGGGCGTCGCGGCGATGCACTACACGGGCATGCAGGCCATGCACGTCAACGGAGTGGTCGTGTATGACAGGGCGCAGGTGATCGCCTCGGTGGTGATCGCGTCAGT
>JAFMQQ010000925.1 GCA_017354595.1 Micromonosporaceae bacterium | reverse complement strand
GCGACTCAGGCGCCCGGCGGTAATCCACCGCCAGCACCGCCCAACCGGTGGTGGCCACCAGGTGGCGGCACAACCCGTCGTGGGTGTCCAGGTCGCCCATCACCCAACCGCCGCCATGGGCGTACACGATCGTGCCGGCCGGCGTGCCGTCCCGGTACCAGCGGGCCGGTACCCCACCGGCGTCCACATCGGCCACCTCGGCGAGAGTCGGCCCGGCCCCAACCTCCTCGGCCACGGCGTCGCGCATGCTCTGCCGTACCGCGGGAATGTTGTCCATCGTCAACGGCTCGCGCCGTTGCGACTCGATCGCGGCGCGAACCTGCGGATGCAGCTGGGTCATGTCCACCTCAACACTCTCCCCGCGCAAGGGTGGTGTGTCGAGTACGCCCAATAGGCTGTCCGGCATGACCCAACCACAGACGCTGCCCATGCTGCCGGAGAACTGGGACCGGTGCCTCGCCGTGGCCGCGCACCCCGACGACATCGAATACGGCACCGCCTCCGCGATCGCCCGCTGGACCGGGCAGGGCAAGCAGGTGGCGTACCTGCTGGTGACCCGGGGCGAGGCGGGGATCGACTCGGTACCGCCCGAGCAGGCCGCGCCGCTGCGCGAACGCGAGCAGCGGGCCGGTGCCGCCCAGGTCGGCGTCTCCGAGCTGGAGTTCCTGGACTACCGCGACGGCGTGATCGAGGGCGGGCTCGCGCTGCGCCGCGACATCGCCCGGGCCATCCGGCGGTTGCGGCCCGAGGTGGTTGTCACCGGCGCATTCGAGGTACGGATCAACGGCTACACCAACCAGGCCGACCACCGGGTCGTCGGCCTCGCCACGCTGGACGCCGCTCGGGATGCGGGCAACCGGTGGGTCTTCCCGGAGTTGGTCGATGAGGGCTTCGCGCCCTGGGGTGGGGTGCGGTACGTCTGCGTGGCCGGCGGCGGACAGCCGACCCATGGCGTGGATGTCACCGGTCGCCATCTGGAGCGGGGCATCGCCTCGCTGGCCGAGCACCGTGAATACACCGCCGGCCTGGGCGGCGACGGGCCCGACCCGGCGGCGTTTCTGACCTGGGCGGCCCGGCGGGCGGGACCGGCGCTCGGCGTCGAGGCGGCGGTACTCTTCGATGTCTATACATTGATCCCGGACGAGCCGCCGCCCTGGCTTTGAGCTCCTTCGTGGTGCACGACTTCGCCGCCACAGCGAGCTGAGTCAGCTGACCAGAGTCTGCGACCGCGACGGTGGCTCGACCGGCACCGGGCCCGGCGCCGGCGACAGGGATCGCCGGGTCGCGATCGCCACCAGCGCGCCGAGCCCGATCGTCAGCAGGGCCGAGGCGAGCAACGTGTGCCGGCCGCCGATCGCCGCCACGGCCGGGCCGCCGAGCAGCGTGCCGAGCGCGGTCGATGGCGTGGTGAGCGCGGTACGGGTGGCGAGCACCCGGCTGATCAGGTGCGGCGGGCTGGATCGCTGGAAGAGTGCGGTGCCGATGGCGGTGAACGGTCCGTAGATCAGCCCGCCGGCGGCGAAGCCGACCAGCCCGGGCCAGACGGCGTCGGTCAGGCCGAGCGGCAGTAGCGCGGCACCCCAGCCGAGGATGATGACGGCCACCACTGTCCACAGTGGCCGGTGCCGGAGCAGGCCGGCGCCGAGCCCGCCGAGAATCGCACCGATCCCGAAGGCGGCCCAGAACGCGCCGAGCAGTGCGGCCGAGCCGTGTACCTGCTGGGCGATGTGGATCGGCAGGGCCACCTCGACCGGACCGTACAGGAAGAAGAAGACACAGGTGACCGCGAGCAGGCCGGCGAGCCGGCGGTCGCCCAGGATGGCCCTGGCGCCACCGGTCGCCGCTGCGGTTAAGGGCG
>JAFMQQ010000239.1 GCA_017354595.1 Micromonosporaceae bacterium | reverse complement strand
ACCGCCGCCGCTGACGCGCAGTTCGTCAGCATCTTCAACAGCAGGCCCGGCATGCTGCCGGCGGCGATCTGCCGGCAGAGCCAGGCCATCACCAACTTCGGATTCGCTCAGCTGACCGGCGCTCCGCTGGGCCACACCTGTGGCCAGATCGCGACCGACCTGCGGGCGTTCCCAACCCTGTAGCAAACCGAGTCGGTGCCTGGCTGGTCGTCCCGGCCAGGCACCGACCCCCCTAGGTTCCCGGGAGTTTCCCCCCGGGATGTGCGGGGGCGTGTACAGGGCACGTCCCCCATCACAGAAAGCGAGGGTACTCCTCGATGAAAGCGATCCACCTGAAACGACCGGCCGTCCTGGTCGGTCTGGTCGCGGTGGCGTTCGGGGCGGTCCTGGTTGTCTCCACCGCCGCATCGGCCGCGCTCCCCAACCCGCTCGTAGGCCAGCCCGGCCTGGTCCCGAGTGCGACCTCGGGCGGCCCGAACGACGCGCCAACCTTCACCACGACCCGCCCCTGCGCGACCGGTACGCAGACCGCGGACGTCGATGCGGTCGATCCTTCTGGCCTCTTCGGCCAGCAGATCGGCCCCTCGATCAGCGGCTTCGACGCGACGCAGGGCCCGTTCACCGGCACGATCGTCAACATGCACGGCATCCAGGACGCCTTCGGAGAGGGCGGAACGGCCGCCGCATACGAGATCGCGATCTACTGCCACGCGTTGGCCGGTGACGGCGGTACCCCGCTCGACTATGTGATCGTCGACTTCAAGGCCGATGGCACGTGGACGATGCGATTCGGTTCGGGTCCGGTCCAGACGCAGACCAGCGTGTCCGGTCCGACCAACGTGTCGTCCAACACGAACGTCACCCTGACCGCGACGGTCACCCCGGCCACCGCGGTTGGCAGCGTTCAGTTCAAGGACGGCAGTGCGAACCTGGGAGGCCCGGTCGCCGTCAGCGGCGGTACGGCTCAGTTCTCCACGGCCACGCTCGCCGATGGTCCGCACCCGATCACCGCGGTATTCACGCCAACCGATTCCACCGCTTTCGCCCCGTCGACCTCCGACGTATTCACCGTTACGGTCGGCGGACTCACCGGTACCGAGACGATCACCGTCAACGTGCCGTCGAGCGAAGGTACCCTCACGCTGACGGTCAGCCCGACCGCGGTCACGATGTCCACCGCGGCGCTGAGCGCCGACAACACCACGTTCGAGTCCACTGGCACCCTCAGTGATGTGACCGTCAACGATGGCCGGAACCAGAGTCATCCCGGCTGGCGCGCGTCTGGCCAGGTGCAGGACTTCACCGGGCCCGCCACCATCGACGGCAACAGCCTCGGCTGGACGCCGATGGTCAAGACTCCGAACCCGGCGCTCGACATCTCGGCCGGGCCTGCGATTCTGCCCGGCACCAACCCCGGTCTGAAGCAGGGTAGCGGCCTGGCCAGTGCGCCAGCCGGTGCCGGTCTCGGTACCACTGTCCTCAGTGCCGGCCTGGACCTGAAGGTACCGGCGACCCAGGCGGCCGGTAACTACTCCACCACGCTGACGATCACCCTGCTCCCTACCGCGTAACGGAATCAACGGGTCTGCTTCACGCGCCGATAGTCGACTCGGGGAGCGGCCAGGGGAGGGGTCGGCGGTCTCCGCCCACCCCTCCCCGGACAGACCTCTGGCTGGACAACCGAACTCTCCGCCGGCGCCACGCGACCGGCCTGGCTGTTTGAATGGACGTGCTCCGATGACCACTCTGCGCTTCCCGCACCGTCGCGGCGCGGCGATGACGGCCGCCGGCCTGCTGGCCGCCGCCGCGGTCGCGCTCACGTTGACCGGGCCCCCCGCCGCGGCGGATCCCTCCCCGCAGCCGAGCCCCTCCGGCCAAGCAGCGAGCGGGGGCGCTGCCAAGGCCGCACCAGGCTCGATCACCTGGTCGGTACAAGCGTCCAGCGCGCAGGGGCCGGACGGCCGCAGATCGTTCTCGTACAACAAACTCAAGCCCGGCATCGTGGTGCACGACTATGTCGCGGTCACCAACTTCAGTGCCATGCCGGTCAGCTTCGACCTCTACGCGACCGATGCGTTCAACGACGCGTCCGGTACCCTCACCCTGCTGCCGGCGAACCAGAAGCCGACCGACATCGGATCGTGGGTGTCAGACCTGAAGAAGACGGTCACCCTGGCGCCCAACGAGCGGGCCAACGAGCCGTTCACGCTGACCGTACCGAGCACCGCGACGCCCGGCGACCACGCCGGTGGCATCATCGCCTCGGTCAGCATCCAGGGAAAGAACAGCCAGGGCGCCCTGGTGAAGGTCGACCGCCGGTTGGGGATACCGCTGAATCTGCGCGTCGACGGCCCGTTGACGCCGGGGCTGAAGATCGAGTCGGTGAGCAGCGTGTACCACGGCACGGCCAACCCGCTGCACGGCGGCGGTGTCGACGTCAACTACACCGTGCACAACACCGGGAACATCCGGCTCAACCTGACCCAGGATGTCGCGGCGAAGGGCCTGTTCGGCTTGGCGAAGCTGCGCGGTATCGACGCCAAGCCGCTGACCGACCTGCTGCCCGGTGCCACGTACCACGCGACGTTGCACCTGAGCAATGTGTTCCCGCTCGGCCCGATCAGCGTGCGGGTCCATGCCGTACCGAGCCAGCCGGCCGACACGCCTCCGTTGTCCGGGGCCAAGCTGCAGGACCAGTCGTTCAGCGTGAGCATGTGGGCGACGCCGTGGCTGGTGTTTCTGGTCATCGTCCTGCTCGTCGGTGCTTTCTTCCTTGTCCGGTGGCAGTTGGCCAGCAGGCGCGCGCGCAACGAGCAGGTGCTCGTCGACGTGATGGAAGAGGCGAAACGCCAGACGGTCGAGCAACTGAAGAGGAAGGCCACCGCGACGCGGACGAAGGTCGCCGCGGGTGCAGGTGGCTCTGGTTCCGGCGGCTCGGGCAAGGGCGACGCAGCGAAGGGCGCCGGCCGTTCGGACGGCGGCAAGGGTGGTGGAGCATCCGGATGATCGGGCACGACATGCGGGACGACCGGCTGTGGTGGCGATGACCACGACCGCTTCGCGGCTGGAGACCAAGCCGGAGACTCGGCCGGCCGGGCAGGTGAGCCGGCCGGGTCGTACCAGGAAGGCACCTCGCGTCTTCAAGCCGCCAAAGCCGCGCCGGGTGGCGCCGGCCGGCGTCCGGGTCATCGCCACGGCGATCACGCTGTTCTCCTTGTCGCTGCTCGGATTCAGCGGGTACCTGGCCTTCGGCGCCCGGTTGCACCACGACCGGGCGCAGTTGGTGGCCTGGGCGAACTTCCGCAAGGACCTGGCCGATGCGACCGCACCGACCTCGCAGACCAAGCCGGACAACCCGAAGCAACTGCTCGACCTGGGTACGCCGGTGGCGCTGCTGGAGATCCCCAAGCTGCACCTCAAGGAGGTGGTCTTCGAGGGTACGACCGCGTCGGTGCTGGAGATGGGGCCGGGTCACCTGCGCAGTACGGTACTGCCCGGCCAGGCCGGCGTCAGCGAGATCATGGGACGGGCCGCATTGTACGGCGGCCCGTTCGGGCAACTGTCCACTTTGGAGCCCGGCGACGCGATCAACGTGACGACGGGCCGGGGGGTACACAACTACAAGGTGATCGACGTACGGCTCAGCGGCATGCCACAACCACCGCCGATGGCCGTTGGCGCGGGGCGGCTGTTGCTGGCCACTGCGTACGGCGGCCCGATCGTCCCCACCGACGTACTCCGGGTGGACGCGGATCTGACCTCTCCCGTCCAGCCGACCCGGCCGCTGGTCATCGCCGGGTCGAAGGTCAGTCCCGCGGAGAAGCCGATGGCGATCGACAGGCGCGCCTGGCTCTGGGTGATCGCCTGGGAATGGCCGCTGGTGATTGCGGTAGTTCTGGTTTCGCTGGCTCGGGTGTACTGGGGCAGATGGCAGGCGTGGATCATCGCGGTGCCGATCGTGAGCTTCCTCGGCTTCGCCACGGCCGACGTGGCGGCCCGACTGCTGCCGAACCTGATGTGAGCCGAGACCGACTGATGTGAGCCGAGACCGAGGGGACGGTACCTAGTGGACCAGCGCTCCACCGACCACGCGATCGTGCCCGGCATACCGGCGCATGAGGATGCCACGCTCGTCGATGCAGACTGGGAGCAGTCCGACGAAGCGCTGGCCATCTATGAAGAGTTCCTGGGCGCCGGCCGGCCGGCGGCGCTCGCCGGGCTGGAGGCCAGGAACATCAGCGCCTGGTTCGGCAGCCATCAGGTACTCGATCGCGTCACGCTGTCCATGGCGCCGGGCAAGGTGACGGCGCTGATCGGCCCGTCCGGCTGTGGCAAGTCCACCTTCCTGCGGATCCTCAACCGGATGCATGAAATGGTCCCGGGCGCCTCGCTGGCCGGCGAGGTACTGCTTGACGGCTCCGACATCTACGACCGGTCCCGCCGCCTGACCGATGCCCGGCGGCAGGTTGGGATGGTGTTCCAGAAACCGAACCCGTTCCCGGCGATGTCCATCTACGACAACGTGGTGGCCGGGCTCAAGCTCACCGGTCAGCGCATCACCCACCGGCAGAAGGACGACCTGGTCGAGGAGTGCCTCATCAAGTCCGGGCTGTGGGCGGAGGTACGGGGCCGGCTCCGCCAGCCGGGCGGTGCGCTCTCCGGCGGGCAGCAGCAACGGCTCTGCATCGCGCGTTCGCTCGCGGTACGGCCGCGGGTGCTGCTGATGGACGAGCCCTGCTCGGCGCTGGACCCGACCTCCACGCGGGTGATTGAGGAGACGATCCGGGAGCTGGTCCGGGAGGTGACCATCGTGATCGTCACGCACAACATGCAACAGGCGCAGCGGATCAGCAACCACTGCGCGTTCTTCCTCGCCGAGCAGGGCACCCCGGGATACATCGTTGAGCACGGCCCGACCGACGCGATGTTCAACACACCGCAGGATCCGCGTACCTCCGACTACGTCAACGGCCGCTTCGGCTGAGCTTGTACGACACCAGGTGTTCAACTGTCGCACGCTTGTTGTAGGCAACACCCAGGACTCATCGACATCAACACTGTCAATCGTCGCCATCATGTGAAGGTCGGGTGGCGACGGCACCGGTAAGGCTGGTCTGCCGATAGCATGGTCGGCTGGGGAGGTGGGCTGCGGCATGGTGATCGTGCAACGTCGTTTCGAAGACATTGAGGCATCATGAACCGTCGATCTCTGCGGTGGCGCCGTCGGTACCTGGCATATGCCGCCGCGCTCGGCGCGCTGGCGAGCTTCGTCGGTCCGGTCCGGCCCGCGATCGCCAAGGGCGCCACCCCAGCCGCGGATGCCGTGACGATCACCGTGACCATCCCGCGCCTGAACGGCAACGGCCCGCCCGGCAACGGCGGGCCCGGCGGCGAGGGCGTACTCACGATGACGGTGACCGATGCGCCGGTCGAGCTCGGCCCCGGGACTCCCAGCGCCGACGGGCAGACGATCCTGTTCACCGGTCAGCTCCCGCCGATGACGATCAGCGACAGTCGCAATGTGGGCCGCCCCGGCTGGACCGTCACCGGGCAGGTCAGTGACTTCAGCGGCGGCGGCGAGGGCTTCAGCGGCAGCCAGCTCGGCTGGACCCCGGCGATCATCACGCAGAACGCCAAGCGGAACGTCAAGGTGG
>JAFMQQ010000924.1 GCA_017354595.1 Micromonosporaceae bacterium | reverse complement strand
TCGGCGGCAGCAGAAACAGCTGATCCCGCTCCACCGGAAGATAACCCTTGGCCACCCGACCACTATCGATCACGACCTTGCCCGCCCGGGCCCGCCACGCCGATTCCCCGACAGCCTCTATGACCCCGAAAATGCTCCAAGATCCGTAACAGCAGAAGCCAGGAGGAGAACAGATGAGTCGTGTCGCCATTGTCACCGGAGCCGCCCGTGGTATCGGCGCCGCCACCGCCCAGCGCCTAGCCGGCGACGGGCTCGCCGTCGCCGTACTCGACCTGGACGAGGGAGCCTGCGCGGACACCGTCAAGGCGATCGAATCGGCCGGTGGTCGGGCGCTCGCGGTGGGTGCCGATGTCGCCGACGCCGACCAGGTGGCGGCCGCGGTGTCCCGGGTCGCCGCCGAGCTGGGTCCGCCGACGGTACTGGTGAACAACGCCGGCGTGATCCGGGACAACCTGCTCTTCAAGATGTCCGACGACGACTGGGACACGGTGCTTCGGGTGCACCTGCGCGGCGCGTTCCTGTGCAGCCGCGCGGCGCAGGCATACATGACGCAGGAGCGCTGGGGTCGGATCGTCAACCTCTCCAGCACCTCCGCGCTGGGCAACCGGGGGCAGGCCAACTACGCCGCCGCCAAGGCCGGCATGCAGGGCTTCACCAAGACGCTCGCGATCGAGCTGGGTCCGTTCGGGGTGACCGTGAACGCGGTCGCGCCCGGCTTCATCGTCACCGAGATGACCGCGGCCACCGCCGCCCGGATGGGGGTACCGTTCGAGAACTTCCAGACCGCGGCCGCCGCGGAGATTCCGGTCCGCCGGGTCGGCCAGCCGGCCGATGTGGCGCACACCGTCTCGTTCCTGGCCAGCGAGGGAGCGTCCTTCGTATCCGGTCAGGTCATCTATGTCGCCGGGGGTCCCCGAGCCTAGCCGTGCCGGCATAGAGCGGCGCGGTGTTCGCCGACGTCGCTCCCTCACCCACCGCCGGTCACGGTGATCCTCGCGACCCGGCGCCATCGGCGAGCAGGCCGGCGAGGACCGAGGCGGCGTTGACCCCGGTGGCGACGGTGGCGAGCAGCAGCGGGTCCCGGCGCCGCCGGCCCAGCGCCGTCCACAGTAGACCCACTCGGCGGTCACCGCCGCGATCTCCAGAGCCAGGACCATCCACGGGTACCCGGCGCTGCACGGCGTCCCGGCCGTGGCTACTGGGTGGGGGAGTGGCGCTGGCGATGTGTGTCGTCTTCGTGGCCGACCTCAAGCAGGGCCGGCTGCTGTGCTCCTCACTCGCCAGCTACCACGCCTATCTGGAGTTCCCGGTACTGTTGGCGTTGCTGACCGTACCGGTCAGGTCGCGGTGTAGAAGCTAGCGGGCGCCTCGACGACGTTGGCGGTCGGCGTCTTGACGGTGACCGGCTTGCCGAAGTCGGAGAAGTCGACCCGGTAGTCCGCGTCCTTGCCGTTGTCTATCGCGGGCAGCGTCGCCTGGAACTGGGCGAGGTAGCCGGAGCCGTCCACTGTGGCGTTGAAGTCCAGCGACTTCACCTTGTCGCCACCGGCCCTGATGACGTAGTCGAGGAACTTGCGGGTGCCGATCGCCGTGGTGGAGATCTTCGTCAGGTCCAGCTTGCCGGCAAACGTCGTCGGAGCGGTCGCCTGCACATTCGTGGCGCTGCCGAGGATGTGCAGCGGGACGAGGATATCGGCGAACAGGTCGTCCGGAGTGTTGTCGTGCAGCTTGGTCAGGCGCGCCCGCAACGTCTTGCCCTGGAAGGTGGCGGGTCCGCTGAGGTACATGTCCGTCGCGGTCAGCACGATCTTCAGTTGCCCGCCGTCGCTCGTCGAGCTGATCCCCGCGATCTTGCTGTGCA
>JAFMQQ010000238.1 GCA_017354595.1 Micromonosporaceae bacterium | reverse complement strand
GGCGCCGGTCGATCGGCCCGATCGGTGGCACCGACGAAGCCGGTCACTCCTGGCGTGTTGCGGACGCAGGAGTACGACTCCGGGGTCAGTTCCATCCGGACCAGGATGTACCCCGGGAAGACCTTGTTCTGCACCTGCATCCGCTTGCCGCTCTTGACCTCGACCTCTTCCCGGGTCGGTACCTCGACCTGGTAGATGAACTCCTCCATGTCGAGGCTGGAGATGCGGTTCTCCAGGTTCGCCTTCACCTTGTTCTCGTAACCGGCGTAGGAGTGCACGACGTACCAGTCGCCGGCGGCGAAACGAAGCTTCTGGCGCAGCTCGGCGACCGGATCCGGGATCGCCTCATCGATGGGCTCCGGGCCAGCGTCCAGGTCAGCGGTCGGCTGGCCGGTTGGCTCACCGCCGTTGGCCTGCTGCGGCTCGGGCGTGGCGTCGTCGTCGTACTCGGGCACGAGCTGATTTCCCCCCATGCTCCCGGTCACTACTTGCCGCCGAGGACGCGCAGGGTCACCCAGGCGAAAGCCCAGTCCAGCGAACCCACCACGGCGATGATCACAGAGACGAACACGACCAGCACCGCCGTGTAGGTCAACAACTCCTTGCGGGTAGGCCAGATGACCTTGCGGAGTTCGGCGACGACCTCCCGGATAAAGCGGCCCAGGCGTCCGAAGACTCCTAGCTGATCGATGTCGGTCTTGGTCCTGGCCTTGCCATCGACGCGGCCGCGGGTCGCCTTGGCGCCCCGAGCAGCTGGCCCCTTGGCAACCCGGCCCCGGCGCCCCGCCGGCACCTCCTCCAGCTCCTCGTCGAGGTCGCTGTCGTCCAGGTCGCTGTCGTCCAGGTCGTCGTCGTCCAGGTCGACATCATCCAGGTCCACGTCGTCGAGGTCGTCGGTCAGATCCTCGTCGAGGACTGACTCATCCAAGGTCGACTGGCGCGAGCCCTGTCGGGGCGCGCTCAGGGCGTCATCGTCGACGGCGTCATCGAGCACGCCGTCGAACTCCTCGTCGATGGCGTCCCTGCCGCGGCGCTTTCTCTCCGCCACTTCGTCCTCTTCCGTGTCGCGGGGTGGAATATCACGCGGACCGCCAGGCAGGTCGACCTCGCGGCCGGCCGGCCCCGCGGCATACCCGGAGCCTTGCAGGGGCGACAGGACTCGAACCTGCAACCTGCGGTTTTGGAGACCGCTGCGCTACCAATTGCGCCACACCCCTACGGATAGAGCGTGCCACCATTGGCCGCCGTGGCGGGCACGGTCAACCAGGGGCGACTCACCCCACGGCGGACCAGTGTACGGGGAACCTCACGAATTTCCCAACCCGACCGGCGCCCGTACCGTGGCCCTGGCCCGGGAGAGGACCTTCTCCCCAGCACACACTGCGGTGAGATCGAGTACCGCGTGTCCGTCCCCGGTGAGTTCCCGGACCACAGCGGTGACGGTCAGGTCGGTTCCGGTCTCGGTGTCCGGTACCACCACCGGGCGGGTGAACCGCACCGAGTAGTCGAGCACCCCGTCGGCCGAGCCGGCCCACTCGGTCACGGCCCGCCCGACCAGCGCCATCGTGTACATCCCGTGCGCTATCACGCCGGGCAGGCCGACGCCGGTGGCGACCCGGTCGCTCCAGTGGATCGGGTTGAAGTCCCCCGACGCACCGGCGTACCGGACCAGGTCGGCGCGCGTCACGGTGAAGGTACGCGCGGGCATCTCGGTACCGACCTGCATCGTCTACTCCGCCTTCTCGTCGCCGGCGCCACCCGCCCCGCCGGCGGAACCTCGGACCACGAGCTTCGACCAGACGGTGACCACCGGTTCTCCGTCGACCGTACCGACCTCGGTCCGGGTGGTGATGAAGTCGTTGCCGGCCCGCGAGGTGATCTCCTCGACGGTCACCACGCAGGTCAGCTCGTCGCCGGCGCGCACCGGACGGACGTAGCCGAAGCGCTCATCGCCGTGTACCACCCGGCTGTAGTCCAAGCCGAGGTCGGGATCGTCGATCAGGGCGCGGGTCGCCGCCATCGCGACGATCACCGGAAAGGTGGGCGGTGCGACCAGATCTGGGTGACCCAGCGCCTTGGCCGCCTCGGTGTCCAGGTATGCGGGGTCGGTGGCACCGATGGCACGGGCGAACTCACGGATCTTCTCCCGACCGACCAGGTACGGCTGGCTCGGTGGGAAGCTGCGGCCGACGTACGACGGGTTCAGCGGCATGCCGCCGGGCGCCTTAGCGCGTCTCGCGGTGCAGCGTGTGCTTGCCGTCGCGCGGGCAGAATTTCTTCAGCTCAAGGCGGTCGGGGTTGTTGCGGCGATTCTTGCGCGTGATGTAGTTGCGTTCCTTGCACTCCACACACGCCAGTGTGATCTTCGGACGGATGTCGGTCGCCTTGGCCACGGCGGAGCGCCTTTCCTGACGAGGTTGCTGACTTTCTCGTGCATTGACTTTGTCGTAGCGGTGGCCGGACTCGAACCGGCGACACAGCGATTATGAGCCGCTTGCTCTGCCATCTGAGCTACACCGCCGCGATGGAGCCCCCTTACGGAATCGAACCGTAGACCTTCTCCTTACCATGGAGACGCTCTGCCGACTGAGCTAAGGGGGCGGGTCGCCCCGGTAAGGGTACACGCCCACCCACCGCGGAGCGAACCGGGTTACCGGGCCGCGGGCGCACCACAAGGGGCAACTGGCCAGCCGTTACATCACCGCACGCAGCCGCCGTACCTCCCCGGCCGGGGTCGGCTCCGACTCGGTCTGCGCGGCGAACCAGGCCTCCAGTCGATCGAAGGAGAGCGGCCGGCTGAACAGGTACCCCTGCCCGATGTCGCACCCGATATCATCCAGCAGCGTCAGGGTCAGCTCGCTCTCCACGCCCTCGGCCACCACGGTCAGCCCGAAGTGGCGGGAGAGGTCCACCACGGCACGGACGATCGCCAGGTCGCCCGGGTCGGTCGCCATGCCCTGGACGAAGTTCCGGTCGATCTTGATCTCCTGTACCGGCAGGCGGCGCAGGTAGGACAGGGACGAGTAGCCGGTGCCGAAGTCATCCACCGAGAGGCGTACCCCGAGGTCGTGCAGCTTGTGCAGGATGGGCATCGGCCGGTCGGTCTCGGTGATCACCCCGTCCTCGGTGATCTCCAGGGTGAGCTGGTCGGGCTCCACGTGGTACTCGTCGAGCAGCGTCGTCAGGCGGGCCGGGAAGGTCGGGTCCATCAGGGTACGGGAGGAGAGGTTCACCGCCACCGACAGCGGCCGGCTCGCGTCCACCCACTCGCGGCACCGGCGCAGGCCTTCGGTGAGTACCACATCGGTGAGCCGGCTCAGCAGGCCGGTGTGCTCGGCTACCGCGACGAAATCCTCCGGTGCGACGGAGCCGTGGGTCGGATGCTCCCAGCGCGCCAGGCACTCCACCCCGACCAGCTGCCGGGTCCGCAACGACACCTTCGGCTGGAAGTACACCTCGATCTCGTTGTTGTCCAGCGCGTACCGCAGGTCGGTCGCCAGGCCGAGCCGGCGTGCCGAGCGCGACTCCATGCCGAGGTTGAACATCTGTACCGCGGAGGACATGGTCTTCGCCGCATGAGTTGCGACGTCGGCGCGCTGGAGCAGAGCGGAGGCCTCGGTGCCGTGGTCCGGGTGCAGTGCGATACCCACTGCGGTGTCCACGTCCAGGGTGAGCGAGCCGATCGACAGCGGGTCCTGTACCGCCGTGCGCAGCTGCGCGGCGAACTCCAGCGCCGCCTCGGCGCCGGCGAGGCGCAGCATCACCACGAACTGGTCGCCGCCGATCCGGGCCACCAGCGCGGCCGGCGGCGCCACGGTACGCAGCCGCCGGGCCACCTCGGCCAACAACTGGTCGCCGGCGGCGTACCCGAGCGAGTCGTTCACATCGCGGAGGCCCGAGACATCGAACTCGATCACTGCGACGACCTCGCCCGGCGCCCGGATCTTGACGGCCTCCTCAAGCGCGGCGAGCATCCGGCGCCGGTTGGGCAGGCCGGTGAGCGTGTCGTGGTGGGCGTCGAAGCGCAGCCGGTCGACCAGCCGGTTGTTCTCCACCGCGACGCCGACCTGGGCTGCGACCGTCTCCAATAGGCGTACGTCATGCTCACCGAAGAACGAGACATCGCCCATCCGGACGGCGACTTCGAGGCAGCCGATAACGGCGGAGCCGGACCGCAGCGGTACCACGATCGCGTCCTTGGTGCCGCGCTCCCGCAGGTGTGCCCGCATCTCGTCGGTGCCGAGCTTCGGGCCGGCGGCGACGGTCTCGCCGGTCTCCACAGCCCGCAGTCGCATCGCCTCGGGGGTGGCGGACAGGTCGATCAGACCCTTGTCGTCGGCGCGCGCCGAGAGCAGGGTCTCGGGGTACCGGTTCTGGGCAGGTAGCCAGAGGGTGGCGTACTCGGCCGAGAGCAACTCGCGCACCCGCCCGAGCAGCACGTCCGCGAGGGTGCCATCGTGGCGGGTCTCGGCGATCAGCCGGGTCAGGTCGTGCATCTCGGTCACCGACTTGTGCCGGCGCAGCGACTGCGCATAACCGCGGTACACCATCACGAGAACGCCACCCAACGCCACAATGGGCAGCACCGCCCAGGCGCTGTGCTGGATCGCCAGTAGGACGATCAGACCCACGACCGCGTTGGTCTCGCCGACCACCAGGCTGGGCGTGGCGGTGCGGACAACCCGCCGGACCGACATGCCGCCCTGGACCAGACCGATCACGCCGATCACGGCCAGCACGCTGAACAGGACATCGACGGTGACCGCCCCGAGCAGCACCACCCAGGAGCTGGGGTGCCCCAGCCAGGCGCTATGGTTCATGCCCTGCGGACCGAAGACGCTCACGATGAGGGCGGCGGCCGAGGTGGCGGCGGCCGCGTTCGCCAGGTTGAAGCCCACCTTGATCGGTGCGATCCCGCGCCGGATCTGCACCGCGAGGTAGGCCACCACCCGGACCGAAACGATCGCGAGTGGGGGCAGGTAGAGCAGCGCGAGGATCATCGGGATGTCGGCCAACGAGATGGTTACGCCATGCCGCCGCACCTCAACCTCAAGGAGGGTCGCCTCCGCGAGTACGAAGAGCGCGAGGTACAGCAGCGTCGCCTGCCACGAGGCGAAGGTCACGCCCGAATGCCCGACCGCCGCACTCAACAGCCCGACCGCCAGGGCCGCCAACGGGCCCGTGACAAGCCAGGCGAGTTGAGGCGAACGCTCCGCGGCCTGCGGTTGCCTCACTCGAGATCCACCAGCCGGCTGGGAACTACTGCCAGCCGCTGTCGTCAGGGCCTATCTCCCCTACCTGCTGGCTTGGGGCTTGTGTAGGCGTGGTGTAGGCCGGCCCGGTGTCCTGTGCGGAGGCGATGCCGACGGCGACGCCAATGCCGCCGACGATGCCCAAGCCAAGGGCCGCCGCGAGGATCAGCCGAAGCGCGCGACTGCGCCGTCTGCTTCGGTCCATAAGGCAGCTCCCATGAAGACGTGATCTGGTAGGCGGGTACCCAGATGGTGCCACAGAACCCCGGTCCGATAAAGCCGGACGAGTGCTACAGCCTGGTTAACGGCTGCGCTTATCCGGTGATGTGTGGTAGTTTGCGCCGCCTGTCGCGCAAAGTTTCTCCCGGCAGACCCCTTTCACCGGCACCTGGCCCACCAACTATCCGCC
>JAFMQQ010000923.1 GCA_017354595.1 Micromonosporaceae bacterium | reverse complement strand
GCGTACCGGCCGGCACACCTGCCGGCCACCCCGGTGCCACTGGTCGTCGTGCTGCACGGCGCGCTCGGGGACGGGCGGCAGGCGGAGACCTCCTACGGCTGGGACGCCGAGGCGGACCGGGGCGGCTTCGTGGTGGCGTACCCGGACGGGTACAAGCGGACCTGGGACGCCAGTCCCGCCTGCTGCGGCCCGGCCGCCGCACAGCACGTCGACGATGTCGCATTCATCTCGGCACTGGTGGCCACCATCTCCGGGCAGCTTCCGATCGACCCGGATCGGGTCTTCGCCACCGGAATCTCCAACGGCGGACTGCTGGACTACCGGCTGGCCTGCGATACCAGGCTGTTCGCGGCGATCGGGCCGGACTCCGCGACGATGATCAATCCCTGCCCGTCCCCCGCCCCGCTCTCCGTCATCCACGTGCACGGTACCGCCGACCTGACCATCCCGTACCAGGGCGGACCCGGCCGGCGGGACAACGGCGGTACCGGCCGGGTGCCGATCGGCATCGATGGGCCGCCGATCCCGACCCTGAACGCCACCTGGCGCGCCACTGACCACTGTGGACAGCCAACGGTGAGTACCCGGGGCCCGGTCACCACATCGGTGGCGACCTGCCCGGACGGTCGGGCGGTGGAGCTGGTCACCATCGCCGGCGCCGGACACCAGTGGCCGGGCCAGCCCGGCCCGCCCCGCCTGGCCACGCGGCTGCTGCAGCTCGACCCGCCATCGATGGCCCTGAACGCAACCGACGTCATCTGGCGGTTCTTCGCCGCGCACGCCAGGCGGCCCGGGTAGCCGCCGGAAGGAGCAGATTGAGATGAATCGGAGACCGCCGCCGCGCACAATGGGCCGACTGTTGTCTTGATAATGTCCGAAGGGCGCACGTCATTGTCGTCTATCCCGGTGCTGCGGCGCCGCCGGGATGCGCGCCGGACGCTGGGGAGGAGCGGCTGCGATGCTTGGCCGGATCGGAGCAAATGGAGGGCAGGACCGGGTACTTGTCGCGGTCGACGACGCGTACACCCGCGAGACGCTCGCCACGGCGATGGGATGCGCGGGTTTCGTGACGGCGCGGACCGGGACCGCGGCGGAGGCGCTACGTCAGCTCGACGACTTCCAGCCGCGACTGGCGGTGCTGGATGCATTACTCCCCGACCTGGACGGCTACGCGCTCGCCCGCCGGATCCGCCAGCACGGTCGCCAGCTGCCGGTGCTCTACCTGGCCACTCCGGACACCAGCCCGGAGACGCTGGCCGGCCTGCAGCGGGGTGGCGACGACTATGTCACCAGGCCGTTCAGCGTGGCCGAGCTGATCGCCCGGATGCACACGATGCTGTACCGCGCGACGCACGAGATCAGTGTGCTTTGCTACGCCGACCTGCACCTGGACGAGCAGGGGCACCACGTACGCCGCGCCGGCCAGCTGGTGGAACTCTCGCCTACCGAATACCGGTTGCTGCGCTACCTGATGCTCAATGCCGGGCGGGTCGTCTCCAAGGCGCAGATCCTGGACGGTGTCTGGCAGTACCAGTTCGTCGGCGGTACCTCGGTGGTGGAGAAGTTCATCTCCACCCTGCGCCGCAAGATCGACTTTGTCGACCCGCCGCTGGTGCAGACCGTACGGGGCTTCGGCTACGTGCTGCGCACCCCGATCGCCTGAGCCGGGCCGGTCGGTGACGGGGATGGGTGACGGGCTGGCCCTGTCGCATCTGGGTGCGCTGGAGGCGGAGAGCATCTTCATCGTCCGCGAGGTGGTCGCCCAGTGCCGGCGGCCCGCGCTGCTCTTCTCCGGCGGCAAGGACTCGATCGTGATGCTGCACCTGGCCCGCAAGGCGATGGCCCCGGCCCGGCTCGGCTTCCCGGT
>JAFMQQ010000922.1 GCA_017354595.1 Micromonosporaceae bacterium | reverse complement strand
CGCGAGGGTGGCGAGTTCGAGTACCTGTTCTGGGTGGGCTGCGCCGGGGCCTTCGACGACCGGGCGCGCAAGACCACCCAGGCGGTCGCCACGCTGCTGCACCAGGCCGGGGTGAGCTTCGCCATCCTGGGCAATGACGAGACATGTACCGGCGACCCGGCCCGCCGGCTGGGCAACGAGTTCCTCTTCCAGACGCAGGCCCAGCAGGTGGCCGCGACCCTCACCGAGGCGGGCATCACCAACGTGGTGGCGAGCTGCCCGCACTGCTTCAACACGCTCGCCAACGAGTACCCCCGGTTGGGTGGGCAGGCAGTGGGCTGGCGGGGTGAGGTGATGCACCACACCCAGCTGCTGGCGCACCTGGTCGGCACCGGCCGGTTGGTGCCGGTACAGCCGGTGGATGGTGGGGTGACCTTCCACGACCCGTGCTACCTGGGCCGGCACAACCGGGTCTTCACCCCGCCGCGCGAGGTGCTGGGTGCGGCCGCGGGCCGGGCCGTGACCGAGATGCCGCGCAACCGGGAGCGCTCGTTCTGCTGCGGGGCCGGCGGCGCCCGGATGTGGATGGAGGAGCGGATCGGCAAGCGGATCAACACCGACCGGGTACAGGAGGCGGTGGCCACCGGCGCCGGTACGGTCGCGGTCGGCTGCCCGTTCTGCCTGACCATGCTCACCGACGGCGTCAATGCCGCGGCGCCCGGTCAGGCCGAAGTCGTGGATGTGGCGACCGTCCTGCTCCGGTCGACCCGGCCGGCACCGTGAGCGCACTGCCGACCGTACTGCTGCTGCTGGCGTTCGTGCTGTTGACCGCCGCCAACGCGTTCTTCGTCGCGGCCGAATTCTCGCTGGTGACCGTGGACCGGGCGGCGATCGACAGCCAGGCACAGCAGGGCGACCGGGCGGCCCGGACCGTGCGCCGGGCGCTGCGCCGCCTCTCCCTCCAGCTCTCCGGTGCCCAGCTCGGCATCACGATCGCCGCGCTGCTCACCGGGTACATCGCCGAGCCGGCCCTGGCCCATCTGTTCCACCCGCTGACCGGCGGGCATCGCGGTGCCAACCAGGCGCTCGCGCTCGCCATCGCGACCCTGTTCTCGATGCTGCTCGGCGAGCTGGTGCCGAAGAACGCCGCACTGGCCCGGCCGATGCCGCTGGCCCGCCGTACCGCCGGGCCGCTGCAGATCTTCTCCCGGGTCTTCGGCTGGCTGGTCTACGCGCTGAACGGTACCGCCAACGCCGTGGTACGCCGGTTCGGCGTGCAGCCACAGGAGGAGCTGGCCAGCGCCCGCTCGCCGGAGGAGCTCGGGTTGCTGGCGGCGATCTCCGCCCGGGCCGGTGCGCTGCCCGAGGAGACCGCGCGGATGCTGCAGCGCACGATCCGGTTCGGCGACAAGCGGGCCGCCGAGGCGATGACCCCACGGGTGGACGTGATCGCCATGCAGGCCAGCACGTCCATTGTGGACATGCTGGAGATGGTACGCCGGACGGGGTTCAGCCGGTTCCCGGTATACGAGTCCACTGTGGACCTTGTCACCGGCGTGGTGACACTCGACGGTGCGCTGGGCGTACCGTCGGAGCGAAGACCGACCACGACGGTGGCCAGCATCGCCCGGGAGCCGGTGTACGTGCCGGAGAGCCTGGACCTGGATGGCGTGCTCGAGGCGATGCAGGCGGCCGGCGACCAGATCGCGATCGTGGTCGACGAGTACGGCGGTACCGATGGCGTGGTGACCGCGGAGGATCTGGCCGAGGAGCTGGTCGGTGAGATCGCCGACGAGCACGACGTGGCGCCGGCCGCGTACGAGATCATCATTCCCGACCCGACCGTGCCCGCCGAGGCGCCCGGCAGTTTCGCCCGCACCCTGCTGGTG
>JAFMQQ010000921.1 GCA_017354595.1 Micromonosporaceae bacterium | reverse complement strand
GCGTCCGGCCCGGCCGCGACACCCGCCGTCCCGGTCGCCTCACCCAGCGCCCAGGGCGCCGGCGAAGCCGACGGTCTGGGGGCCGGGGACGTGCAGACCACCGCGGTCGCCGCACCGGTGGTGATGCGGGACGCCGCCGGTGCATTCCTCGGGTACGCGGAGGCGGCGCAGCGCCTGGACGCGGCCCTGCTCGGGCGCCTCGGGGCGGCCGCCGGTACCGGCCTGACACTGCTCGACGGCGGCGCACTGTCTACAAAGGACGCCGCCACAGCGCGGCGGATCGCCGACGCGGCCCGCGGGCTTGCCGGAGCCACGGTCGGGCGGACCGCCGATGGCCGGTACGTGCGCCGGCTGGGTACCAGTGCGGGCCAGCCGCTCGCCCTTGCGGTGTCGGTACCGCCAGCGCAGGAGGATGGACTGCGCCTGGCACTGGTACTGATCGTGGCGCTCGCCGCCGCGGCGGCGGTGGTGGTGGCGCGGTGGCTGGCGAACACCACCACGCGACCCCTCGCCGATCTGGCATCGGCTGCCGGGCGGGTGGCCGGCGGGGACCTTTCGGCACGGGTACCGGTGCGCCGGCCGGATGAGGTGGGGCGTCTCGGCGAGACGTTCAACCGGATGACCCGCGAGATGCAGGCGTACGTCGAGGCGCTGACCGCCAGTCGCGACCAGTTGCGCGGCCACCTCGGTACCCTCGGCGACACCCTGTCCAGCACCCACGACCTGCAGCGGATGCTGCAGGTGATCCTGCGTACCGCCCAGTCGGCCACCGGTGCGCAGGCGGGCCTGGTGTTACTGGTCGACCCGGTGGAGGGGGTACTGGTCGGCCAGTGCGCCCAGGGCCTGTCCGGGCGCGGGGCGAGCGAGTGGCCGCTACGCGTCCCGCTCGGCGAGGGGCTGCTCGGGTCGGTGGCGGCGACCGGCGTTTCCCGCCGGGGTCACCTCGATCGTGCCGGGGTCGGGCCGGCCGCCGACACGCCGCAGCTGGTCGCTGGCGAGCCGCGCGGGCGGACGTATATGGCGGTGCCGTTCGCCGCA
Source organism: Micromonosporaceae bacterium (assembly GCA_017354595.1). GTDB lineage: Bacteria > Actinomycetota > Actinomycetes > Mycobacteriales > Micromonosporaceae > DATEJJ01. The sequence goes on along the minus strand of JAFMQQ010000921.1, from coordinate 830 downwards.
CGCCGGCCGGCCGGTGCCGACCCGGCGCAGGGCGTCCGTGGCGTGCTCGCCCTGTACGACCGGCTGGGCAGCGACGAGTTCGACGACGACGACCTGGTGACGCTGCGGAACTTCGCCGGCCAGGCGGCGGTGGCGGTGGAGAACGTACGGCTGCACGAAGAGGCGCAGCGGCTGTCGAACACCGATCCACTCACCGGCCTGTCCAACTACCGGACGCTGCGCGACTGCCTGCGCCGGGAGGTGGAGCGGGCGAGCCGCTTCGGCCACCGGCTCTGCGTGATGGTGCTGGACCTGGACCGGTTCAAGGCGGTCAACGACTCGTACGGGCACGCTGCGGGGGACGCGGTACTGGCCGAGTTCGCCCGCCGGCTGCGCGCCGAGATCCGGGAGGTGGACCTCGCCTTCCGGCAGGGCGGCGAGGAGTTCGTGGTACTGCTGCCGGAGACCGACGCGATCGGCGGCATTACGGTGGCCGAGCGGCTGGGCACAGCCGTTCGCGAGGTGGCGATGGCGGTGACCGTCCGCCGGCACGCGCCCCGGGAGGGCGTGCCGTCCCAGGCCGGGCGGCTCATCAACGGGGGTGAGCCGCCCACCAGTCCCGGTGCACCAAACGCGGCTGCGACAGGCCCGGGCGCGCACAGCTCGGCGGTACCGCTGCGCATCCCGATCACGGTATCGATCGGCGTCGCCGTCTTCCCCGATCACGGCGGTACCGGCTCCGCGGTCATCGAGGCGGCGGACGAGGCGCTGTATGCCGCGAAGGCCGCCGGCCGGGACACCTACCGGCTGGCCACCGCTCCGGCGCCCGTCCTCCCGGGCGGGGCGTCAAC
>JAFMQQ010000920.1 GCA_017354595.1 Micromonosporaceae bacterium | reverse complement strand
CGTGCCCGGCGCCCATTGTCCGGTGATTAGCTAAGGTGCTACAAAGCTAAGGTGCTTGCGCTCAGCCCGGCCGAGGAGGCCGGCGTCTTCCGGGCACTCGCCGATTCCACCCGCCGGCAGATCCTGGAGGACCTGCGGCGTGGTGAGCTCACGGCGGGCGAGATCGCGCGACGCTTTCCCATCAGTGGCCCGTCGATCTCGCGACACCTCGGCGTGTTGAAGGCCGCTGGCCTGGTGCGCGAACGCCGCGACGCAAACAAGATCTATTACGCGCTGGTCGAAGAACGGTTGGCGCTGTGTCTGGGCCGGTTCGTCTCCGCCGTCTGTCCCGATCAGGTCGTTCTCCGGTACCGCCGCCAGCGGGCTGCCCGGAAGGAGGCATCCGCATGAGACCACCCGGGATGGTCGGCGTGATCGAACGACGCCTGCTCATCAACTACCGGGCCGATCCGGACGCCATCCGCCGGCTGCTGCCGGCACCGCTGCGCCCCCGGCTCGTCAACGGCTGCGCGGTCGCCGGCATCTGCCTGATCCGTCTCGGTCGGCTGCGGCCCCGCCATGTTCCCGCGACGCTCGGTCTGCGCAGCGAGAACGCGGCCCACCGCATCGCGGTCGAATGGGACACGCCTCGCGGGCCCGCCGTTGGCGTCTACATCCCCCGGCGCGACAGCGGTTCCGCGGCGAACGTCGTGATCGGCGGTCGCCTCTTCCCGGGGCAGCACCATCGTGCCAGGTTCGACGTGCACGAGACGGGTGGGGACCTTCGGGTCGCCTTCGCCAGCTCCAATCGCACCGCAGCCGTCTCCGTGCATGTCCGGACAACCCATGACTGGAGCAGTGGTCTGTTCGCCAACCTCGAGGAAGCGTCCGAGTTCTTCCGGCAGGGCGCCAAGGGGTATTCGGCGACGACCTCCGCGCGCTGCCTCGACGGGCTCGAACTGCAGACCCACGCGTGGCAGGTTGAGCCGGTCGAGATCCTCACCGCGCAATCCACCTTCTTCGACGATGTGAACCGTTTCCCTGCGGGTACGGCAGCCCTCGACTGCGCCATGCTCATGCGCGACGCGCCGGTGACCTGGAACCCGCTGCCCCCGATGCCCGTCAACCCCGGTGGCGACTGCGCACCTCAGCGGCTGGCCAGCCGTACCGGTACCTGACCGGATTCCGGTCGTGGATCCTCCACATCGGACATACGCAGCGGTCCTTCCCGGTGTGCCGGCGAGGCAGTGTCTACTTCGGACCGTCAGTCGAAGCCGTCCGCAACGGGCGTCAAATGTCGGAGGTCGCCGGTACGGTCGCGGCATGCCGTCGCCCGAGCACGAGATTCTGATCGAAATGTTCCGCGAGCGACCGGCCTTCGCGGCCGAGGTCCTGGCCCACGTGCTCGGGGTGGAGGTGCCGCCGTTTCAGACCGCACAGCTGTCCTCGGACGAGCTGACCGACATCGCCCCGACCGAGTACCGGGCCGATGCGGTGGTTACCTTCTCCGTCGACGGCCGGCCGGTGCTGGCGGTCGTCATCGAGGTACAGCTGCGGGTGGACGCCCGCAAACGGCGCAGCTGGCCGGTGTATGTCGCCACCCTGCACGCCCGGCTGGGCTGCCCGGTGCGGCTGCTGGTGGTCTGCCCGGGCGCTGCGGTGGCAGCCTGGTGCGCCGCCGCGATCGTCGCGGGTGACCTGGTGTTGCGCCCGCGGGTGCTGGGTCCGCGCCAGGTGCCGTTGGTCACCGATCCGCTGGTGGCTCGGGACAGCCCGCATCTGGCGGTGCTGTCGGCAATGGCGCACGGTTCGCGACCCGATCCCGACCCGGTCTTCGAGGCGCTGCTGACCGCGCTCAGCGTCGTCGATCAAGATCATGCCGACCTGTAC
>JAFMQQ010000919.1 GCA_017354595.1 Micromonosporaceae bacterium | reverse complement strand
GCGCGCCGTCCGGAAGTATCGCCGCGGTCGCGGCACTGGTGCGTGGCTGCGTCCGCACCGGTACCGACTGGCCCGGCGTGATGCTTCGCGCCACCCCGTACGAGGGCACCGGGACCGTCGCGGCGGGGGCGAGAAACGCCGCGTAGGTTCCCCAACCCGCGGCCACACCGACCAACGTCGCGGTCGCCGCCAGCACGGAACGGCTGCGCCACAAGGATCGCAGCCGCGGCGCGCGGCTGCGCCGGCCAGCCAGGGCACGTAACCGGCGGGCGACAACAACCGCGCGCGGCCGGCGGTCCGGCTCCCGCGCGAGCATCGCGGCGACCAGCTCCCGGCCCGAGCCATCGGTGATGGCCAGTTCAGGCTCGCCTCCGTCGCGTACCGCCACCGCGCGCTCCCGCGGGGTACCGCCGGGGAATGGATGCCGGCCGGTCAGCCACTGGTGCAGCAGCACACCCAACGCCCACACGTCACCCTGTGGGTGCTTGGCGGCGGGCGGATCGGCGAGGTACTCCGGCGCCAGAAAAGAGGGGGTACCCACGCCGGCGGCGATACCGCCGCCGCCGGGCGCGGACGCGATGCCCAGATCGGCGAGCAGCCACGCGCCGCCGACCTGTAACACGTTCTCCGGCTTCACATCGTTGTGCACGACCGCGTCACTGCCGTCCGGCTTACGCCTGCGGTGCAGGTACGCGAGGGCTTCGGCGAGCCCGGTGGCACCCCGGTAGGCGGCCCGCTCGTCCGGCGTCGCCGATGTCCGGCGCAGATGTGCGGCGAGCGTCGTCTCCGCCATTGGCAGCAGCAACGCGACGGCGGGGCCGCCCGGCTCATCCGGCGGTACCTGCCACACGGCGTGTGCCCGCAGCAGGAACGGGTGGTTGAAGGTGGCCATCGCGTACGCCTCGCGCAGCAGGCTCTCCGCGGCGTCCGGTCGCTGTGGCACCGCGACCAGCTTGAGCGCCAGGCGACGCGGTACTCCGTCGAGGATGCCGTACACCGAGTACACGTCGGACTGGCCGCCGGAGCCCAGGTGCGTCTCGACGGTCCAGTCGCCGACCTGGTCGCCGGGGACGAGCCGGCGTGGCGTACCGGCGCCACCGCTGGTCGGCGACGGCAGCGTCACCGCCTCGGTACGGTCCGGCGACGGTTGCTGGCTGTTCAATGTGTGTCCCCCCACCAGAGGTTCTCCTGGACGGACCGCCAATCGGGCGACTCCAGCAGGTCGAGGTCCGCCCGGGTGACGATGTCGTTGGCCAGCAACAGTTCCACCGTGACCGCCGGGGTCAGCCGGGTACCGTGCGGCACCAGGCCGCTGGCCAGCATCCTGCGGCGCAGGTACTTGAGGTGGTCGTTGACCTGTTCCGAAAGGTGTTCGCGCACCGCGCGGTCGGCGTCGAACCGGGCCAACTGCTGCCATGCGTTGACGATTTCCAGGATCGAGCGGGCAATCTGCGGTGCGTTGGGCAGAGATGTCACCCGGCCCGCGTCGGTGAGCCAGGGCCGGCACAGCACAAACGCCACCAGGAATACCTTGGTACCCCGGTCCAATTCGAGCGAGCGGACGGTGATCTCGACATCCTCGGACTGCTCACCCTCCACAAGCACCGCAGGCCCCACCGGGCCACCGGTCGACTGTCGCGCGTGGACAGTCGCCCGTACCGCCCGACCGTGCGCCACCATCTGGGCGGATCCGACCTGGGCGGCACCGGCGACGATCACGGCACCGGCGGTTGGTCTGGTACCCGCCAACGGTGGCAGCCTGATCCGGTAATCCTCGCCGACGACGTAGAGCGCGTGGCTGTGACTGGCGTTGGTCACCCAGAGGCCGCGGTCCAACGCCACCAGCTCGCCAGCGCGCCGGGACAGCCAC
>JAFMQQ010000237.1 GCA_017354595.1 Micromonosporaceae bacterium | reverse complement strand
TGGGCTGACCGGCGCCGGTGCCGCGGTTCAGCGCCAGCGGGCCAGCTCCTGCCGGGCCACCGAGCGGATGTGTACCTCGTCCGGGCCGTCCGCGAGCTGGATGGTGCGCGCGGCGGCGTACAGGTGGGCCAACGGCGTGTCCTGGCTGACGCCGGCGGCGCCGTACACCTGGATCGCCCGGTCGATCACCCACCGGGCCGCCTCCGGTGCGACCACCTTGATCGCCGCGATCTCCTGCGCCGCGCCCTTGTTGCCCACCGTGTCCATCAGCCAGGCGGTCTTGAGCACCAGCAGCCGCGCCTGTTCGATCCGGATCCGGGACCGCGCGATCCAGTCCCGCACCACGCCCTGATCGGCGATCGGGCCACCGAAGGCGTTGCGCGACGCAGCGCGCTGGCACATCAGCTCCAGGGCCCGTTCCGCCGCCCCGATCAGCCGCATGCAGTGGTGGATGCGCCCCGGACCCAGCCGCGCCTGGGCCAGCCCGAAGCCGTCGTGCTCGGTGCCGAGCAGGTTCGCCACCGGTACCCGCACCCGGTCGAAACCGATCTCGGCGTGCCCGCCGTGCGGCCGGTCGGTGTACCCGAAGACCGTCAACGGCCGCAGCACCGAGACGCCCGGCGTGTCCATCGGTACCAGCACCATGCTGTGCCGCCGGTGCCGCGGACCGGCCGGATCGGTCACGCCCATCACGATCGCCACCCGGCAGCGCGGGTTCATCGCGCCGGTCGACCACCACTTGCGGCCGGTGATGACGTAGTCTTCGCCGTCGCGTTCGATGGTGGCGGCGATATTGCTCGCGTCCGAACTCGCCACGTCCGGCTCGGTCATCGAGAAACAGGACCGGATCTCACCCTCCAGCAACGGGCGCAGCCAGCGCGCCTGCTGCTCCGGCGTGCCGAAGGCCGCCAGCAGCTCCATGTTGCCGGTATCCGGTGCCGAGCAGTTCATCGCCTCCGGGGCGAGCGCCGGGCTGCGGCCGGCCAGCTCAGCCACCGGCGCGTACTCCACATTGGACAGGCCCGCCCCGTGCTCGCTACCGGGGAGGAACAGGTTCCACAGCCCGCGCTGGCGCGCCTGCTTCTTCAACTCATCCAGTACCGGCGGCGCGTCCCACGCCCCAGGTCGCTGCGCGACCTGCTCGGCGAAGGTCGGCTCGGCCGGGTAGACGCATTCGTGCAGGAACTCTTCCGCACGCTGGTGTATCTCGCGGGCCCGCGCACTGGGCTCGAAGTCCATCGCCTAATCCTTCCGGCCCAGCGCCTGCCCGGCCAACTCCAGCAGCGGTACCACTGTCTCGCCGATCCGCTCGAAACCCGCGCCGACCGTCTTGCCGCGCAGGTACCGGGCGTGGATCCCCTCGCAGATGACGGCGAGCTTGTAGGCGCCCAGCGCCACATACCAGTCCAGCCGGTCGGTCGGTAGGCCGCTGCCCGCCGCGTACCGCCGGGCCAGGTCCGGGCCGCCCGGGAACCCGGGCAGCAGCGGCTGCACCCGCGGCGCCGGCATGTCCGTGTACACCACCAGCAGGCCGACATCGGCGAGCGGGTCGCCTACCGTGGCCATCTCCCAGTCCATCACCGCGGCGACCGCCGACAGGTCGGTGGAGAACATCACGTTGTCCAGCCGGTAGTCGCCGTGCACGATCGCCGGCTCCGGCGACTCCGGTACCCGGCGGGCCAGTTCGTCGGCGACGCTGTCCAGCAGTGGAAGTTCCCGGGTACGGGACGCCTCCCACTGCTTGCGCCAGCGGCTCACCTGGCGACTCAGGTACCCCTCGGGGCGCCCGAGCCGGCCCAGGCCGGCCGCGGCCGGATCGATCGCATGCAGTCGCAGCAGGGCGTCGACCAGCAGCTCGCCGCAGTGCCGCGCCTGCGCCGCGCTGATCGCGAGCGGGGTGCTTGCGAGCGGTGTGACCGCGGCCGGGGTGCTTGCGGGCGGGGCGGTCCCGACCGGGGCGGCCTCGTCCCGCAGCACCACGCCCTGGACGTACTCCATCACGTAGAACGGCGCCCCGATCACGTCCTCGTCGGTGACCAGCAGCAGCGGGCGGGCGACCGGGTACCCGGCGCCGTACAGCGCCGAGGTGACCTGGTACTCGCGCGCCATGTCGTGCGCGGAGGGCAGCACCAGTCCCAGCGGCGGCCGGCGTACCACCACCCGGCCGGACTCGCCGTGAACCAGGTAGGTGAGGTTGGACTTGCCGCCCGCGATCACCTCGGCGCGCAGCGCGCCGGTCAGCCGCCCGCCGGCCGCCTCGACCAGGTACCTGCCGGCGCGCTCCAGGTCAAGACCCGGCAGCGTGCGCATGACGCACCGTATCAGGGGCGCGACGGGTATCGGTACCGCCGCAACTTCGGCAGACTGGACGCCGTGCAGGAGATCTACGTCGACTTGCGGGAAACTCCCCCGCCATGTGCGGTGTCCCCGGCCGACCTGGCGGAGCTGGCCCCGGTACCGATCCTCGTCTGCGATCTGGGAAAGCGCCGGATCCGCTACGCCAACCCCGCCTGCGCGGCACTCGCCGGGCGGGGCGCCGATGAGCTGGTCGGCAGCCCGCTGGCCGAGTTGCTGCGGCCGAGCGCGTCGCCGCTGCCGACCGGTGCGACCGGCACCAGCAGCGGCCTGCCCGCCGGTGAGTACGCCCTGCACCGGTCCACAGCGCGCCCCGGGAGGGCAGGCGAAGATCAGCCCACAGCGGGCCCCGGGAGGGCACCCGAAGATGAGCCCGAGCAGACCTCCTGCTTCGTGGAGGCGCGCGCCAGCGAGGTCACCTTCGACGGGCTGCCCTGCGCGCAGGTGGTGCTCTTCGACATCACCGAGCGGGTCGACTGGGAGCAGCGGCTGGTGCACCAGGCGTCGCACGACACCCTCACCGGGTTGCCCAACGCCTGGTACGCCGACCTCCACCTGCACCGGGTGCTGGACGCCGCCTCGGAGGAGCCGGATGAGTCCACAGTGGACATCGAGCAGCTCGCGGTCTTCTTCATCGACCTGGACGGCTTCAAGCAGATCAACGACGTGTACGGGCACCACGTGGGCGACGCGGTGCTGCGCCAGACCGCGCGGCGGCTGCGGGCCGCGACCAGCGGTGCCGAGCTGACCGCCCGCCTGCACGGCGACGAGTTCCTCGCGGTATGCCGGGTCGCCAATGCGATCCACGCCGACTATCTGGCCCGCCGGATCCGGCAGGCACTGGCCCGGCCGATCGTGGTCGGCCGGCAGACCGTCGGCGTCACCGCCAGCGTCGGGATCGCGGTCTCCACCCCGGGTGCCGCCGACGCCGACCGGTTGCTGCGCTTCGCCGACCACCGGATGTACACCGACAAGCGGCGCCCGCTCACATCGGAAGCGCCTGCTGCAGCTCCTCGCGCAACTCCGGTGTGATGAGCTTGGCCACCCGCCGGGCCAGCTCGGCGGTGGTGGAGCAGGCCTCGGCCACGTCGACCTCGGGCTCGGCGACCGTCGCCAGGACGAACTCGTCGCCGACCGGCTTGACCACGAGCACCCGGCGGCGCAGCCGGACGACGGCGATATCGACCTCGTCGTCCCCGAACATCCGAACCCGGCTTCCGGCGACGATGAAGACGACGCCGCAGGCGACCGCGGCCAGCTCGTCGGCGACCCCGCGGTCCAGCCCGGCCGACGTGGTGACCAGCAGCCCGTCGGCGGTACCCAGGACGACCGCGAGCGCGTGCGGCACCTTCTTGAGGACACCGTTGATCGATGCCTGGAGATCCCGGGCCGGTGAGCTGAGCGGCACGTCCGCGCTCCTTCGCTGATGGGGTACGCCGTCGGGCGGCAATCTGGTCTAGACGACCAGGCTAGCAGGGTAGCCCGGATCCCCGCTCGCCGCCTCCGGCCCCAACCACTGTAGTCGCCCCGTCCAAGGCTGCGGAACTCCACAGTGGACCCCTGCCGGGCTCGGGGGCCGGGGGTTGGGGCGGGGCGCTCGGGGTTCGGGGCGGGGCGCCCGCGCCGGACGCTACAGTCGTGGCGTGCATGCTCCCGGGTCGTACCGCGCCCTTGTGCTACTGGAACTTCTGCTCGCCGTGCCGACCTTCGTCGCGCTGCGGTTCATCAACGCGCCCTACGGCCGGTACCGGCGCCGCGGCTTCGGGCCGACCGTACCGGCCCGGCTCGGCTGGGTGGTGATGGAGGCACCGGCGGCCCTGCTCTTCGCCGCCGTGTACGCCACCGGGAGCAACCGGGCGCAGCCGGTACCGCTGCTGCTGCTCGGGTTCTGGGAGCTGCACTACGTGCACCGCGCCTTCGTGTACCCGTTCCGGATGCGACCCGGCGCCCGGATGCCGGTCGCGATCCCGGCACTCGCGCTGGGTTTCAACGTGCTCAACGGGTACATCAACGGGCGCTGGGTCGGCGAGTTCGGCAGCTACCCCGACGGTTGGCTGACCGATCCGCGGATGCTCGCCGGGGGCGCGCTGTTCCTGTGCGGCATGGCGCTCAACATCGCCGCCGACCGTACCCTGCGCCGGCTGCGCCCACCCGGCCAGGCCGGGTACCGGGTACCGCACGGCGGGGCGTTCGAGTTGGTCTCCTGCCCCAACTACCTCGGCGAGATGGTCGAGTGGGCCGGTTGGGCGGTGGCCACCTGGTCGCTGCCCGGGCTGGCCTTCGCCGCGTACACCACGGCGAACCTGGCGCCGCGGGCGCTGGCGCACCACGCGTGGTACCGGGAGATGTTCCCCGACTACCCCGCCGACCGGCGCGCGCTGATCCCGTTCGTGCTCTAGTTCGTGCTCTCGTTCGTGCTTCTGGAGGCGCCGTGCATTTGCTGTTGACCGGTGCGAGCGGGAACATCGGCTCGCACACGCTGCCGCAGCTGCTGCGTGCCGGGCACCGGGTGCGCTGCCTCGCGCTACCCGACGCCACGCACCGGCGTTGGGCCGCCCGGCTGCCGGCCGGCGCGCAGGTGGCGTGGGGCGACATCAGGAACGCTCCGGCGGTTGCGGCCGCGGTGCAGGGGGTCGAGGCGGTGGTACACCTCGCTGCGGTCATCCCGCCGGCCAGCGAAGAGCGTCCGGGGTACGCCCGTGAGGTCAATGTGGACGGTACCGAACACCTCATCGCCGCCTGCCAGGCACAGCCCGAACCTCCGGCGCTGCTGTTCACGTCCACATTCGACGTTCACGGGTACACATTGGACAAGCCGCCACCGCGCCGGGTCACTGACCCGGTCGCCGCCACCAACGCATACACCGAACATAAGATCCGGTGCGAACAGCTGGTGGCCGGATCGGGGCTGCGGTGGTGCGTGCTGCGCCTGACCGACGTACCGATCCTGGGGCCGCGCGACCCGCACCCGATCATGTTCGAGATCGGGCTGGAGAACCGGATCGAGGCGATGCACGCCGACGATGCCGGGCTGGCGATCGCCAATGCGCTGACCACACCGCAGGTGTGGGACCGCACGCTGTTCGTCGGCGGTGGCGAGTCCTGCCAGCTGACCTACCGCGAGTACCTGACCCGCCTGCTGGCCGCGATGGGCGTACCGCCGCTGCCGGAGTCCGCCTTCAGCACAGCCGAGTACGCGACCGACTGGGTGGACAGCGGGGAAAGCGAAGCGCTGCTGCACTACCAGCGGCACACCTTCGACGACATCGCGGCGGCGGTCGCGGCCGGCATGGGCTGGCGGCGCCGGCTGGCCTCGGCGGCC
>JAFMQQ010000236.1 GCA_017354595.1 Micromonosporaceae bacterium | reverse complement strand
CCTTGGAGAGCTCGGTCTTACCGACGCCGGACGGGCCGGCGAAGATGAACGAGCCGGATGGACGCTTCGGGTCCTTCAGACCGGCACGGGTGCGCCGGATCGCCTTCGAGACCGCCTTGACCGCGTCCTCCTGGCCGACGACGCGCTTGTGCAGCTCGTCCTCCATGCGCAGCAGCCGCGCCGTCTCCTCCTCGGTCAGCTTGTATACCGGGATGCCGGTCCAGTTCGCCAGTACCTCGGCGATCTGCTCCTCATCCACCTCGCTCACCACGTCGAGGTCGCCGGCCTTCCACTCCTTCTCCCGCTGCGCCTTCTGGGCCAGCAACTGCCGCTCCTTGTCCCGCAACTGCGCGGCCCGCTCGAAGTCCTGCGCGTCGATCGCGGACTCCTTGTCCCGGCGCACCTGGGCGATGCGCTCGTCGAAGTCACGCAGGTCTGGCGGCGCCGTCATCCGGCGGATGCGCATCCGGGCACCGGCCTCGTCGATCAGGTCGATCGCCTTGTCCGGCAGGAACCGGTCGGAGATGTACCGGTCGGCGAGGTTCGCCGCGGCAACCAGCGCGCTGTCGGTGATCGAGATACGGTGGTGCGCCTCGTAGCGGTCGCGCAGCCCCTTGAGCATCTCGATGGTGTGCGCCACGGTCGGCTCGCCCACCTGGATCGGCTGGAACCGCCGCTCCAGCGCGGCGTCCTTCTCCAGGTGCTTGCGGTATTCGTCCAGCGTGGTGGCGCCGATGGTCTGCAGCTCGCCACGGGCCAGCATCGGCTTGAGGATCGAGGCCGCGTCGATCGCGCCCTCGGCCGCACCGGCACCGACCAGCGTGTGCAGCTCGTCGATGAACAGGATGATGTCGCCGCGGGTGCGGATCTCCTTGAGGACCTTCTTCAGCCGCTCCTCGAAGTCGCCGCGGTAGCGCGAGCCGGCCACCAGGGCGCCGAGATCGAGCGTGTAGAGCTGCTTGTCCTTCAGGGTCTCCGGTACCTCGCCCTTGACGATCATCTGGGCCAGGCCCTCGACCACCGTGGTCTTGCCCACGCCCGGCTCCCCGATCAGCACCGGGTTGTTCTTGGTCCGCCGGGACAGTACCTGCATGACCCGCTCGATCTCGCGCTCCCGGCCGATCACCGGGTCCAGCTTGCCCTCGCGCGCCGACTGGGTCAGATTGCGCCCGAACTGGTCGAGCACCAGGCTGGTGGAGGGCGCCGCCTCACCCGAGGCGCCGCTACCCGCCGCCGCGGGCTCCTTGCCCTGGTATCCCGAGAGCAGCTGGATCACCTGCTGGCGCACCCGGTTCAGGTCTGCGCCCAGCTTCACCAGGACCTGGGCCGCGACGCCCTCGCCCTCCCGGATCAGCCCGAGCAGGATGTGCTCGGTACCGATGTAGTTGTGGCCGAGCTGCAATGCCTCACGGAGGCTCAGCTCTAGAACCTTCTTGGCCCGCGGGGTGAACGGGATGTGCCCGCTCGGCGCCTGCTGGCCCTGGCCGATGATCTCCTCCACCTGCTGGCGGACACCCTCCAGGGAGATCCCCAGGCTCTCCAGAGCCTTGGCGGCCACACCCTCACCCTCGTGGATGAGGCCGAGCAGGATGTGCTCGGTGCCGATGTAGTTGTGGTTGAGCATCCGGGCCTCCTCCTGGGCCAGGACGACAACCCGCCGTGCTCGGTCGGTGAACCGCTCGAACATTCCGCTGTGCTCCTCACGTGCCTGCGGCACTGCCCGGTCCGGTGTGACCAGGGGCGCGGCCGGCGACTGCTCCGTCGCCCGCACCATCCGGCTTCCCGGAGTGGGTATCCGTGTCATCACTCTATCGCCGAGGGCCGACGCGTCGGCCCGTTAGCCATCGGGCACGACCCTCGATCCGGGTACGCCTAAGGGACAAATCCGGTTGGATGCCGCGATCGCCAACGCTTGAAGCCAACGTACGAGCCGGTGCCCATGTTCCGGTGGAGCCCGGCTACGCGCTGAGCGAAATCCGCCACACCCGCGGGTCCACCGCGTTGATCACGGGCGGCCACACGAGAACCGTGTCCGGAATGTCGCGTGTCCGCCCTTGATCAACGAGATGGCACGGAGGCCGGGGGCGCGCCGATCGCCCCCGGCATCACCGGCCGGCGTCGGCGTTGTACTCGTCGACGATGTCCTGTGGAATGCGACCGCGATCGGATATCGACTTTCCCTTGCGCTTCGCCCAGGCCCGTATGGCCCTGTTCTGCTCGCGATCGGCGGTCGCTCCACCACGGGTCCGCGACGCGGCCCGGCCGCCGACGACAACACCGCCACGGCCGACCTTGCGGCCATGTCCAACGTAGTCCGCGAAAACCCCGCGCAGCTTCTGCGCGTTCTTCTCGGACAGATCGATCTCGTACTGGATGCCGTCGAGCGCGAACTTCACCGTCTCATCCGCTTTGCCGCCATCCAGGTCGTCCTCAAGGACGACAATTTCTCGTCTCGCCACCGTGCGGGTTCCCTTCACATTGCGCTACGCGCACCTTTGAGGAAACAGTAGCGGCAGCCCCGCCACTCCGCCATTAGTACGGCGGATATTCGCCGGCTTTACTCCGGACGGACCAGTGGGAACAGTATGGTCTCCCGAATCCCGAGCCCGGTCAGCGCCATCAGAAGCCGGTCGATACCCATGCCCATCCCGCCGGCGGGTGGCATTCCGTACTCCATGGCGCGGAGGAAATCCTCATCCAGGCGCATCGCTTCCGCGTCACCCCGGTCGGCCCGCCGGGCCTGCTCCACCAGCCGGTCGCGCTGCACCACCGGATCGTTCAGCTCGGTGTACCCGGTGGCCAGCTCGAAACCGCGTACGTAGAGATCCCACTTCTCGGCCAGCCCTGGAGTGATCCGGTGGCCACGGGTGAGCGGACTCGTCTCGGCCGGATAGTCGCGCACAAACGTGGGGGCGACGATAGCCGGTACGACCAACGCCTCGAACAGTTCCTCGGCGACCTTGCCCGGCCCCCACTGCCGGGCCGCCGCCTCGGCCGCCAGTTCCGGATCGTGCTTGGTGGCGTGATCGAGCAGGCTCGCCAACGGAGTATCGACCGTGACTTCTTCACCAAGCGCATCCGAAACGGCACTGTACAGAGTCATCTCGCGCCATTTCCCGCCGAGATCGAACTCGGTGCCGTCGTGCAGGGTCACCACATGGGACCCGGTGAGCCGGTGCGCGGCCTCCTGGATCAGCTCCCGAGTGAGGATGCCGATCGTGTCATAGTCGCCATAAGCCTGGTAGGCCTCGAGCATGGCGAACTCCGGCGAGTGGGTGGAATCAACTCCCTCATTCCGAAAGTTCCTGTTGATCTCGAAGACCCGCTCGATCCCGCCGACCAGAGAACGCTTGAGGTACAGCTCCGGTGCGATTCGCAGGTAGAGGTCGATGTCCAGCGCGTTGCTATGGGTCACGAACGGTCTTGCCGTCGCACCGCCGTGCAGCAGCTGCAGCATCGGCGTCTCCACCTCGGTGTAGCCGCGCTCATGCAGCGAGTCGCGCAGGCTGCGGACCACCGTGGCGCGCTCGAGCACGGTACGCCGCGCCTCCGGCCGTACGATCAGGTCCACGTACCGCTGGCGTACCCGGCCCTCCTCGCTCATCGGCCGGTGCGCGACCGGCAACGGGCGCAGTGCCTTCGCGGTCATCACCCAGGCATCGGCGAGCACCGAGAGTTCGCCCCGCCTGCTGGTGATCACCTCGCCGGTGATGCCGACCTGGTCGCCGAGATCGACCAGGCGCTTCCAGTCCTCCAGCGCCTTGGCGCCGACCCGGTCGAGCGAGAGCATCGCCTGCAGCTGCGTACCGTCGCCCTCGCGCAGGGTGGCGAAGCAGAGCTTGCCGCTGTTGCGTACGAAGATGACCCGGCCGGCCACGCTCACCAGGTCGCCGGTGGCGGTATCGGTGGGCAGGCCGGCGTACTGCTGGCGGATCTGCGCCAGGTTCGAGGTGCGGACGAACCCGGTCGGGTAGGGCGGCAGGCCCTCGGCCAGCATCCGGGCGCGCTTGTCCCGGCGTACCTTCATCTGTTCGGGAAGGTCTTCCTCCGGTCCGGGTTGCGGCGTCGGCTGGCTCACAGCGTCAGGGTACTGGCCGGCAGCCGGCCGCCCGTAGCGGATTAGCCTGCGACACATGACGGACGAGAAGCAGCGGTTGTCGTTCGGGGCAGCGGCGCAGGAGTACGACGCCCGGCGACCCAGCTACCCGGAGGATGCGGTGGCGTGGGCGGTGGGCGACGCACCGGCGCGGGTGGTCGATCTGGGCGCGGGTACCGGCATCCTGACCCGGGTACTGCTCGCGCTCGGGCACACCGTACTGCCGGTCGAGCCGGACCCCGAGATGCGTCGCCGGTTGGCGCAGCGCTCGCCCGGGGTCGAGCCGCTGGCCGGCTCGGCAGAGGCGATCCCGCTCCCGGACGGGTCGGTGGACGCGGTCGTGGCGGGGCAGGCGTACCACTGGTTCGAAAAGGAGAAGGCGCACCGGGAGATCGGCCGGGTGGTACGCCCGGGCGGTGTCTTCGCGCCGATCTGGAACATCCGCGACGAGTCGGTGCCGTGGGTGGCGCGGCTCTCCGAGATCCTCGATGACCGGCAGTCGGCCGACCAAGCGCACCGGCGGCACGAAGGGGACCTGACCGAGCCGGACTTCGGCCCGCTCTTCGGACCGGTGCAGCGGGCAGTCTTCCGGCACTGCGTACCGCTTCGCGCGGACGGACTTCGGGCGCTGGTCGCAACCCGGTCGTACTACATCACCGCGACGCCGCAGCGACGGGCGGAGGTGGACGCCGGTATCCATGAGCTCACCGCGCAGCTGCCAGAGACCTTCGAGCTGCCCTACCAGACCATCGTCTACCGCGCCTACCGCCGGCACTAGCCTGAATACCGTGCTGCTCTGCATCGACATCGGGAACACCAACACGGTGCTGGCCACCTTCGAGGGCGAGAAGCTGGTCCACTCCTGGCGGATCAAGACCGACGCCCGGGCCACCGCCGACGAGCTCGGCCTGCTCTACCGCGGCCTGCTCGCCGCGGACAACGCGGCGCTGACCGGGATCGCCGCCTGCTCCACGGTACCGATGGCGCTGCGCTCGCTGCGCACCATGCTGACCCGGTACTACGGCGACATTCCCGCGGTGATTCTGGAGCCGGGTACCCGCACCGGGGTACCACTCTCCATCGACAACCCGAAGGAGGTGGGCGCCGACCGGGTGGCGAACACACTGGCGGCGCACACCCTCTACGGTGGACCGTCCATTGTGGTCGACTTCGGTACCTCGACCAACTTCGATGTCGTATCGTCCCGCGGTGAGTTTCTCGGTGGCGTACTGGCGCCGGGTATCGAGATCTCGGTGGACGCGTTGGCCGCCCGGGCGGCGCAGCTGCGCAAGGTGGAGCTGGTGCGACCGCCGCGGGTGATCGGCAAGAACACTGTGGAGTGTCTGCAATCCGGTGTGGTGTATGGCTTCGCGGGCCAGGTCGACGGCGTGGTGCGGCGCATCATCTCGGAGTTGGGCCCGGTCACCGCGGTTGTCGCCACGGGCGGGCTGGCACCGGTCGTACTCGATGAATGTGCGACGGTGACCCACCACGAGCCGAACCTGACCCTGATCGGCCTGCGCCTGGTCTACGCCCGCAACGCGTGACCGGTCAGCCGGCCGGGCGCAGGTCCAGCGCGAT
>JAFMQQ010000918.1 GCA_017354595.1 Micromonosporaceae bacterium | reverse complement strand
CCGGTGAGCTGGTCGGCGAGCCCGCCTCAGGTGTGGTCTGCGACGGCACCGCGGCCGGCATGGCCGACGCCGTCGTCGAGCTGCTTCGCGTGCCCGTTCGGCAGCGGCGGGCCGCCGCCCGGGCGGCCGCCCAGCGGTACCCCTGGTCCGAGACGGTCGCCGCGCTCCTGGACGGGTACGCCGCCATCGACGCGGCTCGGGCGGGAGCGGGGACCCAGGCCGGGTAGCGCGGGCGGCTCGCCGTGCAGCGTGGGGGAGCGGGCCACCACCACGACACCGGCCACGATGACGGCGGCGGCGATCGCACAGCCGACCAGTTCGCCGGTGTGTACCGCGGGCCGCGCGTCGAAGAGCAGGCCGCCGGCGATCCAGCTCGCGACCGGGTCGACCACGGTCATCGCGATCATCGCGGTGGGCAGCGAACCCCGGGAGAACGCGTCCTGTACCTGTACCAGACCCACCAGTGTGGAGACGCACAGGCCGACCGTCGGCCACCCGATCAGACCGCCGACCACCCCGTGCCGGGCCACGTTGTCGCCGGTGAGGGTGAGGAAGATCGCGCTCACGCAGAAGGAGATGCCGGCGGCGCTGGCGCAGGCTCCGGCGCTGGCCTGAGGAATGCGGCGTAGCAGCCACCCGGCCAGCCGTAGCAACAGGATCAGTACCACCGCGCCGGCCACCACGCCCAGCGCCCGCCCGGTCTCGGGTACCTCCTGTGGAACGGTGCCGCGCAACCACAGCACCGTGGCCAGGCCGGCGCAGATGGCGACCGCTGCGGCCCAGTCGCGCCGCAGCGGCTTGTGCCCCGACAGCGGCAGCGCGAATACCAGCTGGGTGACCATCAGCGCCTGTACCACCGCGATCGAACCCAGGTGCAGCGCCACCGCCTGCACGGTGAACCCGGCGACGTTGACGACCCAGCCGAGCAGCCACAGCGGCTGGCGGAACAACCCGCGCAGCAGGCCCAGGAGTCGGGCACCGCGCAGCGCGGCCCGGCGGACGGTGCCGTGCTGCAGGGCCGCGGAGGCGGCGAACAGCAGCGCCCCGAGCAGCGCCAGCGGGATGCTCGTGGCCATCAGGCTGCCGGACTGGAGTGGGTCGCGACGATGCGCCCACCGCTCGCGATGAGCCGCCGTCGACTGAACTCCATCCCGCCTCCCACCTGCTGCCTCCCGGTGCGCCCTACCCCCGATCAGGACGCGACCGACGGTAGCCAGCCTGACCGGCTGGCTTGGCGAGGACGCGTGAAGCAGGTATGGCCGCGTGGTGAACTGAAAGCGATCCTAGGACCTTCTCCAAAGCCGCGGCGACCGCCCGCCCCTCATCGGCGGTCAGGTGCCGGTTGAAGTGGCGCTCGATGCCGGCGAGGTACGTGGGTGCGGCCGACCGGAGCCGGGCCCGACCGGCAGCGGTGATCTTGGCGTACGCGGAACGGCGGTCGTCCGGGTGGGGCTGGCGCTCCACCAGCCCGGCCCGGACCAGCTCGTCCACCACCCGGCTGACCCGGCTGCGGCTGACCACGGCCACCGACCCGAGTTCGGTCATGGTCAGCCGCCGGCCGGGCGCCGCGTTCAGCTCGAGCAGCACGTCGTACCAGGTCAGCGGCAGGCCGTGGGCGGCCTGCAGTTCCTGATCCAGTACCGGGGTGAGCGCGGCGTGCACCCGCAGCAACGCGGACCAGGCGGCCGTTGCGGTCACCGTCACACGCTACCAGGGCTTGTCTGTGCGTGCGCACACACGCTAGCCTCTTCCCGAATATATGTGCGTGCGCACACACATGATCGGAGACCGGTATGGCGAAACTGCTGCACATCGCTGCCTCACCACGCGGCGACCAGTCCGAGTCGCTCGCCCTGGCGCGGACCTTCCTC
>JAFMQQ010000917.1 GCA_017354595.1 Micromonosporaceae bacterium | reverse complement strand
TGCACCGGATGCCCGACCTCCGCCAGCAGCCGGCGCACGATGTGCTTGCGACCCTCGTGCAGTACCACCTCCACGAGTACCCGGCCGGGAACCGAGTCGACCACCCGGAAGCTGTCCGCCCGGGCCGGTCCATCGTCCAGCTCCACCCCGGCCGTCAGCCGCCGCCCCACCCCGCGCGGCAGCGGCCCGCGAACCTCCGCGAGATAGGTCTTGGCCACCCCGTAGGACGGGTGGGTCAGCCGGTGCGCCAGCGCGCCGTCGTTGGTCAGCAGCAGCAGGCCTTCGCTCTCGGCGTCCAGCCGACCCACGTGGAAGACCCGCTGCGGCACCCGGTCGAGGTAGTTCCCCAGCGCCGTGCGTCCGCGCTCGTCCGCCATCGTGGAGACCACCCCGCGCGGCTTGTTCATCGCCAGGTAGACCAGGTCGGGGTCGACCACGACACGCTGCCCGTCCACCGATATCTCGGCGGCGTGCGGGTCGACCTTGTCGCCGAGCGCGGCGACCTTCCCGTCCACCCGCACCCGGCCGGCGGCGATCAGCTCCTCGCAGGCCCGGCGGGAGCCCACTCCAGCCGCCGCGAGTACCTTCTGCAACCGGTCCGCACCGGCCGTCCCGTCAAGGTCCTGCGACCGGTCCGGATCCCGCGACGGATCCGGGTCAGGTCTGCGCGGCATCGGCGATCTCGTCCACGTTCTCCGGCAGGAATGGGGCGAGCGGGGGCAGCTGCTCGACCGTGTCCAGGCCGAGCTTCTCCAGGAAGAGGGTGGTGGTCTGGTACAGGTGGGCGCCGCTCTCCGGCTCGGTACCGCACTGCTCGATCAGGCCGCGGGTGACCAGGGTACGGACCACGCCATCGCAGTTGACGCCGCGGATCGCGGAGATGCGGGACCGGGTGACCGGCTGCTTGTAGGCGACCACGGCCAGGGTCTCCAGCGCGGCCTGGGTCAGCCGGAGCGACTGTCCATCCAGGACGAAACGCTCCACATAGGACGCGTACTCGGGCCGGGTGTAGAGCCGCCAGCCGCCAGCCGCGCGGCGCAGGTCGAAGCCCCGGCCCTGCCCGGTGTATTCGACGGCCAGCGCGTCGAGTTCGCGTACCACCACGTCCACCGGCGTCGCCAGCACCTGGGCCAGCGTCTGTTCGCTGACCGGCTCGTCGACCACCATCAGGATGGCCTCCAGCGCGGGGCGCAGGTCCACCGGTGGTTGCGCCACGTCGGCCATCTCGGCGAGCGCGGGTTGGACAACCCATTCGGTGGTACGGGCACCAGCCGGCCCGCCTGGCCGGCCCGCCCCATTCGCCTGCGATTCGTCTGTCACCCGTTCGCCTCCTCGGGCTCCCCCGCCACCGGCCGCGCCGCAGCGTCCTCAGCCGCCCCATCATCGACCGCCGGCTCGGCGGCCGGCGCCCCGGCGTACTCGTCGATCTCCCAGTCCGCCACTGCATCCTCGGGACCGGTCCACCGGACCGTCAACTCGCCCAGCGCCTGTACCTGCTCGAAGCCGACCATCCCTTCCCGGTAGAGTTCCAGCACGGCGAGGAACCGGGCGACAACCTCCAGTGTGGACTGGCAGTCGGCGCACAGCGCGCGGAAGGTGGCCGCCCGCAACCGGAGCAGCTTCTCCCGCAGCGCGGCGGCGTGCTCGCGCACGCTGACCCGTACCAGATGAAGATGCTCGACCGAGACGACGGGTGGCTGTTTCGGGGACAGCGCCCGGGCCGCGAGTTTGGCCAACCGCTGCGGTCCGATGCCGAGTACCAGTTCGGGAAGCGCTTCGGCGAAGCGCGGTTCCAGCCCGACGGCGCGGGGCCACCGGCGGCCACCGCTGTCGGAGAGTTCGGAAAGGTAGGCCGCGGCCTCCTTGAACGCCT
>JAFMQQ010000916.1 GCA_017354595.1 Micromonosporaceae bacterium | reverse complement strand
GTACCACAACCGGCCACCGTCACACGCCCCGGCCCCCAGCCATGCGCGCCGGCCCCAGCCAGGAGGAGATCCGCAGGCAGAATCTCGGCGCGCTGCTGCGCCAGGTACACCTGCGCGGCGCGCTGTCCCGCGCCGAGCTGACCAGCTCGCTCGGGCTCAACCGGTCGACGATCGGCGCGCTGACCGCCGATCTTTCCGCGGCGGGGCTGGTCCGCGAGGAGCTGCCCGCGGGCAGCGCGCCCCGGGAGGGAATCCCCGGGCAGGCGTTACGCCGGGCCGGCCGGCCCTCGCTGGTGGTACGGCCGCAGTCGGAGCGGGTGTACGCGTACGCCTTCGCGTTGGGCGCGGAACGGATCACGGCGGCCCGGGTCGGCCTCGGTGGCCAGATCCTGGACCGCCGGGAGGCGGTACGCGAGCTGGACGAACTCTCCTCGGTGCAGCACATGGTCCGGCAGATGCAGCGGCCGGTACCGCGGGACGCGTACTGCATCGGCGCCGGCGCGGCGACCACGGCCACCGACCGGGCGGATGAGCCGCTGGGCGCGGCCCTGGCCGAGGTGCTCGGGATGGAGCAACCGGTGTCGATAGCGAACCGGGCCGACCTCGGCGCGCTGGCCGAGCACACCCGGGGCTGCGCCACGGACGCGGAGAGCGTCATCTATCTGCACGGCGACGTGGGGGTCGCCGGTGGCATCATCGCCGGCGGCCGCCTGGTGACCGGGCACGGCGGGTACGCCGGGGAGGTCGGCCACATGGTGGTCAACCCGAACGGCCGGCCCTGCGCCTGCGGCAGCCGGGGTTGCTGGGAGACCGAGATCGGCGAGCAGGCGCTGCTGCGGGCTGCGGGGTACGACCGGGGCGACGGCGCGGGCGGCGGGCGGGCGGCGGTACTCGCCGTGGTCGACGCGGCCGCCCGGGGAGATGCGATGGCGCAGGCGGCGGTCCGCCATGTCGGCGACTGGCTCGGCTTCGGGGTGGCGAACCTGGTGAACATCTTCAATCCGGAGACGGTCATCTTCGGCGGTACCCTCCGGGAGGTCTTCATCGCCGGCGCGGCGCAGGTACGCAGCCGGATCAACCGCAACGCGCTGCTCGCGTCCCGGGAACGGGTCCGGCTGCGTACCCCGGAACTGGGCGAGGACGCGCCGCTGATCGGGGCCGCGGAGCTGGCGTTCCAGCGGCTGCTCGCCGACCCGCTCGAGGCCGGCGCGGCCTGACCCACCGGCTCAGCGGTTCTGGTTGCGGAGGTACCAGGCGCCACCCAGCACCGAGAAGGCGACCTGGAAGCCGACCGCCGTCGCGGAGGGCCGGCCCTGCCCGATGGCGACCAGGGTCGGGGCCAGCAACGGTACGGCAAGGTCGAACCCGGTGCTGGCCCAGCGCAGCGGGCCGGTTGGCAGTACCGTCCCGACGACATCCACCATCGGCATGTCGTGCCGGATAGCTGTCCGGCGCGCCGCGCGGATGGCGCCGATGGTCAGCGCCGGTGCCGCGGCCGCACCGATCGCCAGCCAGCCGAGACCGCCGCCGCCCACCCGTGCCGCCCCGACCAGTTGCAGCGAAAGCGCGCTCCAGGCCAGCGCGACACCGAACGGGACCACTGCCCGGCCCACTACCATCCACAGTGGACTGATACCGAACAGCCGGCCCAGTTCCGGGAAGTCCCGGTCCCGGCGCAGGTTGCTCCCGGCCAGACCGGTGGCGAGCAGACCGAAGACCAGCCAGCTGACCACCGCGACGATCGGCCGGTTGACGACGCTGGCCACCAGGAACGGCAGTACGGCGCTGGCGATCGCGAGCGCGATCCGTACCGGCTGCCGGGTGACCAGCCGCAGATCGTGTGCCAGCAGCGCGAGCCGTCCGTGCCACCGGGG
>JAFMQQ010000915.1 GCA_017354595.1 Micromonosporaceae bacterium | reverse complement strand
GACGGGCTGGCCGCGCTGGTCGCCGGTACCGCCGGCTGGCCGGCACTGCTACCGGGTACGGCCGGGCTGCTGGCGGTCTCGGTGGCGGCGGTACCGGGTCGGCCGTGGCAGGGGCCGGTCGCGGTGGCCGTGGCGGTGGTGGCGAGCCAGCTGCTGCTCCGGCACGCGGTGCGCCGGCTGGCTGGGATCACCGGTGACGTGCTCGGCGCCTGCGTCGAAGTCGCCGGCTGCGTCGCCTACGCCGCGGTCGCGCTGGGCTGACCGGGCGTCGCTGGGCTGACCAGGCGTCAGCTGCGCACCGACGGGGTGACGAAGGGCGGCTTGACCAGTCGCATTGTGGACGGTCGGCCGCGTACGTCCACCTGGACCTGGTCGCCTTCGCCCAGCCCGGCCGCGGTACCGATCAGCGCCAGCCCGATGCCGACCCGCCGGGTCGGCGAGAAGGTACCGGAGGTGACCTCACCGACGACCTCGTCGCCCGATCCACCGGCCGGCCCGGCGCCCCGCAGGACGCGCATGTGCGGCCGCGGGATGCCCCGGTCGGTCGCCTCCAGTCCCCAGGACAGCCGGTGCGGACCGGCCTGCTTCTCGGCCAGTAGCGCCGCCCGGCCCCAGAACGCCGGCTTGGCCCAGCCGACCGCCCAGCCGAGCCGGGCCTGTACCGGCGTGATGGAAAGGGACAGGTCCTGGCCGTGCAGCGGGTACCCCATCTCGGTGCGCAGCGTGTCCCGGGCGCCCAGCCCGGCCGGGCGTACCCCGTCCTGCGCCAGCAGCGCATCCCACACCGGTAGCGCGGAGTCCCACGGCAGCACCAGTTCGTACCCGTGCTCGCCGGTGTAGCCGGTACGGCACACGGTCACCGGTGTATCGCCCAGCCGGGCCTCGGTGAAAGCCAGGTACGGGTGGCCGGCCGGCAGGCCCAGCGCCGCCAGCACCGCGGCCGAACCGGGACCCTGGACGGCGAGGATGGCGTACTCCCGGTGCCGGTCGGTCACCTCGATCCCGGCCGGCGCGGCCGCTGCCAGCCGCCGTACCACCTCGGCGGTGTTCGCCGCGTTGGGCACCAGGAAGACGTGCTCCGGCCGGTACAGGTAGGCGATCAGGTCGTCAACCACGCCACCGGTCGCCTCGTCACAACACAACGTGTACTGCGCCCGGCCCGGCTCGATCCGGGCCAGGTCGTTGCTGAGGCAGGCGTTGACGAAGTCGGCCGCGCCGGGGCCGGTCACGGTCGCCTTGCCCAGGTGCGAGACGTCGAAGACGCCGACCCCCTGGCGTACCGCGGCATGCTCCTTCAGTACCCCGCCGCCGGCGTACTCCAGCGGCATCTCCCACCCGCTGAAGGGCGCGAACTTGGCACCGAGTTCGGCGTGGCGGGCGTGCAGGGGTGAACGGTAAGGCTCGGCATGACCCACGGGTGGTAACTTATCGTCCGCCCCGAAACGGCAGGAGACCGCACGTGCCCACGCAGCTTCCCACCCTCAACCTCGCCGACGGCGACCTTGCCGCACTCGCCGTGGATGCGGTCGTCATCGGCGTGTACAGCCTGGCGCCGGCCCGCGGCGATCCGGCCCGCCGGGGCTCCACCGGATCGGCCGGCCAGATCCTGGTCGCCGCCGGTGCGGAGAGCATCGTGGCGGCCTTCGACGGGCGGCTGGTGGAGACGCTGGTACTGCTCGGTGCCACCGGCGCACCGGGCGAGGTGGTCAAGTTGGCGACGCTCGGCACCGTGACGCCGGCGCTGGTGGTCGCGGTCGGGCTGGGTACGCAGCCGGCCAGCGCCGCCCGGAAGGGTACGGCCAAGCCAGCAAGCGCGCTGCCGGAGCCGGAGACGCTGCGCCGGGCCGCCGGTGCGGCGGTACGGGCACTCGCCGGC
>JAFMQQ010000914.1 GCA_017354595.1 Micromonosporaceae bacterium | reverse complement strand
GCGTGGACCCGCCCGTCGGCACCGGCGCCGCCGGCACCGTCAGCGGGGGCGCCACGCGTCGCGTCGGGCGAGCGCGGCCACTCCACGTTGAGCACGCCGATCGGGCCGCTGTCCGCGATGATTGGTGCGCAGATCTCCACCTCGGCCATCGAGCCGAGCGGGACGTAGTCGCGATCGCGCACCGGGTCGGTGACCGTGACGCACTCGCCGGACTGGTACACCCGGCCGACCACGCCCGCATCCGGCCGTACCGAGGAGAAGACCGACCACGAGCCGACGGCCGCGACACACCGCAGGTGGTCGTGGACGTGCAGTAGCGCGGCGACCATCGCGTTGCTGTGCCCGGCCAGGACATCCACGGCTCGACGGCATGCGTCCTCGGCAGAGGTCGCATCCAGGAGCGCGGCCGCTGCGAGCTCGACAACCTGGTCGACCGGCACGGGGACCGTCCAAATGCTGGGGGCTAGGGGTACACAGGCGGTGATTGACAACTCAGCCCAGAGTACTCGCGGCATGCACGAGGGCGGGTCGTCGTATATCGTTTCCGGTATGACGGACGAGGAGCTGCCGATCCTGCCCGGGTTCCGCGAGATGGCCGAACGGGAGACGGCCGAGCGGGAGGAGCTGCGGTCGTTGGTGGCGGACCTCGTTGCGCAGCGGCGAGCCGCGGGACTGTCCCAGGACGAGGTCGCCCGGCGGATGGGTACCTCGCAGCCGGCCGTGGCCCGGTTGGAGGCCGGGATGGTGGACGCCCGGATGTCGACCGTGCAGCGGTACGCCGGGGCGGTCGGCGCCCAGCTCCACCTTCGGACCACACGGATGGGAGAGCCCGATGCGCGACACTGAGCTGCGGTACCCGTACCACCGGCCGGAGCCACCGGGCCGGGCCGCCGGCGGGGAGGCGGTACCGGGTATCTCCGCGTGGCTGGAGGAGCGGCTCTTCGACCGGCGGGTGGTGCTGCTGCGCGGGCCGCTGAACGGACCGGCGGCCAGCCAGGCGACCACCGCGCTGCTCACCCTCGACGCGCTCGGCTCACAACCTGTTCAGCTGCAGCTCGCCTCGGCCGGCTGGGGTTCTGGTGGCCCGGCATCCGCCGGCGACCTGGCCGCCGCGTTCGCGGTCGTGGACGCGATCGACGCGATGCGCGCACCGGTGCACGCGGTCGTCACCGACCTGGTCGGTGGCGCGGCGCTCGCCGTGCTCGCCGCCGCCGACCGCCGGCTGGCGTACCCGCACGCACGGATCCTGCTCGCCGAGCCGCGTACCGCACCGGTCGCCGGTACCGCCGACGAGGTGGCCGCCGCGGCCGGGCAGTACCTGCGCGAACTTGAGGAGCTGGCGGTCCGGCTGGCCGCGGTCACCGGGCAGCCGCGGCCCCGGGTCGAGGACGACCTCGCCGCGGGCCGGATGCTCACCGCGGAGCAGGCGCGCGAGTACGGTCTGCTCGACGATGTGGTCGGCGGTCCGCACCGGCCCGTCTAGCTGCCCAGGTATCCGCCAGCGCCGCGACCAGAGCGACGAGCACGAAGGCGATCGCGACCAGCAGCGCGGTGCGGAACGCGGTCGACCAGTGCCCGGCCGCCAGCCGGGCGAAGAAGACCGAGCCGACGCCGGCGATACCGATCGCGGCACCGATCCGCTGGCCGGTCTGTAGCACACCCGCCGCGCTGCCCGCCCGCGCCACCGGTACCTCCGCCAGGGTGAGCGTCTGGTTCGGCGCGATGACCAGTCCGCTACCTGCGCCGGCGATCACCAACGGAGCGACCAGCGCCACCGGTGCGCCGCGACCCGGGACGAAATGCAGCACCAGTACGCAGACCGCGAGCCCGGCCGCGACCAGGGCGAGCCCTGCCGCGACCAGCGGGCGGCCGTACCG
>JAFMQQ010000913.1 GCA_017354595.1 Micromonosporaceae bacterium | reverse complement strand
GCGCGTGGACGATCGCGACCTGGGCGGCGCCGGCGAACAGCGCCGGCAGCTCGCCGAGCAGGTCGCGCCCGACTAGCACGTCATAGGGCCGCCCGCCGGCCACCGGGATGCTGGTGTGACTCATCGGTTGGCAGCCTACGCGCTACACGGCGGGGCGGTGTACGAGCCCGGCACCGGGATCTTGGGCTGGATGACCCCCTATTGCGGGTGCTTCTCACCAAGATCTCGAGTCGCCCGCAGCGCGGCACCGACCTCCGCGGCGACCTCCTCCGGGGTGCGGCCGTCGGTCTTCACCGTGATCGTGGCCACCTCCTCATATAGCGGCAACCGCTGTTCCAGCAACCGTTTGAGGGTGGCGCGTGGATTGATGGCCAGCAGCGGCCGGCCGGCGCTCAGCCTGACCCGGCCGATCGCGTCCGCGAAGCCGGTACTCAGGAAGACCACCCGCTGGTCGCGCAGCCGCTGCCGGTTGGCCGGCGCGAGAACCGCACCCGCGCCGAGGGCCAGCACCCCGTCGAACTCGCGCAGCGCGGTGGCGATCGCGGCGCTCTCCAGGGTACGGAACGCCTCCTCGCCGTCCTCGACGAAGATATCCGGCACCGTCTTGCCGGCCATCGCCTCGATGTCGGCATCGGTATCCCGGAACGCCACCCGCAGCGCGGTTGCCAGCAGCTGGCCCACCGTCGTCTTACCGGCGCCGGGCGGCCCGACCAGTACGCAGACCGGGCTCACCGGATCACCAGGCTCTCCAGGTAGCCGGCCAGGTTGCGGCGCAGCTCTGGCACCGAGTCCCCGCCGAACTTCTCGGTCGCCGCTTCGGCGAGTACCAGAGCCACCATCGCCTCGGCGACCACCGCCGCCGCCGGTACCGCGCAGACATCCGAACGCTGGTTGATCGCGGTGGCCGGCTCGCCGGTAGCGACGTCCACAGTGGAGAGTGGGCGGTTCAGCGAGGAGATGGGCTTCATCGCGGCGCGTACCCGCACCGGCTCGCCGCTGGTGATGCCGCCCTCCAGCCCGCCGGCCCGGTCGGTCAGCCGGCGTACCCCGGTCGCGGTCGGCGCGATCTCGTCGTGTGCGACCGACCCCCGGGACCGGGCCTGGGTGAACGCGTCGCCGATCTCGACGCCCTTGACCGCCTGGATGGACAGGAGTGCGGCGGCCAGCCGGGAGTCCAGCTTGCGGTCCCACTGGGTGTGGCTGCCCAGCCCCGGCGGTACCCCGTAGGCGAGCACCTCCACCACCCCGCCGAGCGTGTCCGCGTCCCGCTTCGCCGCGTCCACCTCCGCCACCATCCGCGCGCTCGCCTCGGGATCCAGGCAGCGCAACGGGTCGGCGTCGATCCGCTCGGCGTCCTCCAGCCGCGGGTGCAGGCCCGCCTTGACCGCCACCGGCCCCAGCTCCACCACATGCGACACGATGCCGACGCGCAGCGCCTGGTGCAGCAGGGCCTTGGCGACCGTACCGACGGCGACCCGGGCCGCGGTCTCCCGCGCGCTGGCCCGCTCCAGGACCGGCCGGGCATCGGTGTGCCCGTACTTCTGCATGCCGGCCAGGTCGGCATGGCCGGGCCGGGGACGGGTCAGCGGTGCGTTGCGCGCCTGGCCCTCCAGCACCGCGGGGTCGACCGGGTCGGCCGCCATCACGGTCTCCCACTTGGGCCATTCGCTGTTGCCCACCCGGATCGCCACCGGGCTGCCCAGGGTCACCCCGTGCCGCAGCCCGCCGATGATCTCCACCTGGTCCTGCTCGAAGGACATCCGGGCACCGCGCCCGTACCCGAGCCGGCGCCTGGCCAGCTCGTGGGCGACATCGGCGGTGGTCAGCTCGACCCCGGCCGGTACCCCGTCCAGGACCGCGACCAGCGCCGGTCCGTG
>JAFMQQ010000912.1 GCA_017354595.1 Micromonosporaceae bacterium | reverse complement strand
CGGGCGATGGTGGCGTGTACGAGCGCCGCATGCGCCAGCTCAGGGTAGGAGTGCTCGGCGGCGAAACGGGCCTGGCCGGTGGTCTTGGCGGTCCCGTCAAGCCGGTCGACCGCGCGGCCGACGTACCGGGTGGGGCTGGTGGTCTGCCCGGTCTCGGCTTCCTGGATGCTCATGGCAGCGTCGCCTCCTGGCTCAACTCGCGCAGCATGGCCACGATCGTCGACGTGGCGAGGGCGACCTTGAACGCATTGCCGGTCCGGACGGTCGCGGCGGAGAGTTCGGCCTCGGCCGCGTGGTGAAAGGCTGTCTCGTCCGCGGGACCGCCGGCCAGTAGCCGCTCCGCCTCCCTGCACCGCCACGGCTTGGGGGCGACGCCGCCTAGCGCCAGCCGGATCTGCGTCACGGTGCCGTCGCGCACTTGCAGCGCCGCGGCGACCGAGACCAGCGCGAACGCGTACGACGCCCGGTCCCGGACCTTGCGGTACCTGGAGTTCGCCGCGACCGGCGGCGGCAACTCGACCGCGGTGATCAGTTCGCCCGGCGCCAGTACGGTCTCGACGTGCGGGGTCGATCCGGGCAGCCGGTGCAGATCGGTGACCGGGACGCGGCGCGTTGCGTCTGGGCCGCGTACCTCGACCACCGCATCGAGGGCGGCCAATGCCACGCACATGTCGGACGGGTGCGTGGCGATGCAGCTGTCGCTCACGCCCAGGATCGCGCCACCGCGGTGGAACCCGTCCAGCGCGTCGCAGCCGCGGCCCGGCTCGCGCTTGTTGCAGGCTGACGCCGCGTCGTAGAAGTACGGGCAGCGGGTGCGCTGCAGCAGGTTTCCGCCCACGGTGGCCATGTTGCGCAGCTGGGCGGAGGCGCCGGACAGCAGCGCCTGCGACAGCATCCGGTAACCGGTACCTACCCGCCGGTCGGCGGCGAGGGTGCTGTTGCGTACCAGCGCCCCGATCCGCAACCCACCGCCGGGCAGATCGTCCACAGTGTCCAGTGGCAGCCCGGTCACATCCACCACGGTCTCCGGGCGTTCGATGCCCTCGCGGATCAGGTCCACCAGGTTGGTGCCACCGCCGAGGTATTTCGCGCCCGTTGCGGTGGCGGCCCGGACGGCGTCCCCGACGTCGAGCGGCCTGACATAGGCGAACGGCCTCACCGCGCGGTCTCCCCGGCCACCTCGACGATCGCGTCCACGATCCCGTTGTACGCACCGCAGCGGCAGAGGTTCCCGCTCATCCGCTCCCTGATCTCGGCCTCGCCGAGTTCCGGCGTCCCGGTCGACCCGGTCACCACACTGGGCATGCCGGCCGCGTACTCGGCCAGCATCCCGATCGCCGAGCAGATCTGGCCCGAGGTGCAGTAGCCGCACTGGAACCCGTCATGGCGTACGAACGCCTCCTGCAACGGGTGCGCCACACCTTCGATCGTGGTGATCTCCCGGCCGTCGTACTGCACCGCCAGGGCGAGGCAGGCGTTGATCCGTACACCGTCGGCGAGCACCGTACACGCGCCGCAGGCACCCTGGTCGCAACCCTTCTTCGCGCCGGTCAAACCCAGCCGGTCGCGCAACGCATCCAGCAGGCTGACCCACGGCTCGACCTCGAGGCACTCAACGGAGCCGTTCACCTTGATCCGAATCTCGGTCACCGCCTGGCCCCTCTCGACACATGAATGAAGAGTCCATGTAGCAAAGTATCACCCTGGGCGGCCCGACACCACGCATCGATACCCGATCACTCGTGCCGTCCGCGCGCCGGGACAGCGGCTATCTGCTGCGCGGCCGCCGCGGCCGGGGCGGATCGATGCCGACAGCACGGACGAACGCCTCGGCGAAGATGTCACAGGTCCGGTCGACGTCGGGCAGGTCGACATACGCCCGC
>JAFMQQ010000235.1 GCA_017354595.1 Micromonosporaceae bacterium | reverse complement strand
CTCGTCGGGCCATCGAGTGCCGCGTAAAGCTGCAACACTTGGTCCTATGGAGTCGACCCGGGAAATCATCGCAGGTACCCTTGCGTTCCGGTTGTTCATTACTGGCTTCAGAGTGTCTCTGGTGGGCATGGCGATTGCGGGATTGGGTGGCGCTGTCACCGCGACGCACAAGTACCGTGAGTTGTATGTCTCGCTTGCAGTGGGCGGAGTTGCTGTCGGGGTTAGTGGAGTTGTTTTGGTGCTGGGGTCGAGTCTACGCCTGAAGAAGATGTTGGGTCCGCAGCCGGACGACCCGTCCGGCCTTGGTGCATGGCTGCTGCTGTCGACATTCCGCCCGAATCATCGACAGAAGAGATAGGTACGTATGAGGTTGGTTCTACGTGTCCTCCCCGCTACGCCCGCCTCGGATGCCGGCCCGCGTTCCTAGGCTGGCGCGGGAGGTCGAATGCGCGGCGGCGCGGCGGCTGCGCCGGTGGCCGCGGGCCAGCCGCAGAGCCAGCGCCGGGCACATCGCGATCGCCTTGCGCGCACTGGGTTCCAGCCACGTGGGTACCGGGGTGTCCGGGAACGACGGGTAGCCGTTGGCGTCCAGCTGGATCAGCTCCGGCACGATATGCGCGCAGAGCCCGTGGCCGTCGCAGCGGGCCCAGTCGACCACCAGCCGGGCCGAGCCGGTACGGGCGGCACCGGGTACAGGTAGCACATTGCGTACCGGAAGGCCGCAGCCGCCCCGCATCAGGTGCGCCGCCACGTCCTCGGTGAAGGCCTCAAGTGCGGAGATCGCCAACCGCGATGTGCCGTCCGGGTGGCTACAGGCACCGCGGCCGCGGACCGCGGCCGCCGCCGCCCTGATCGCGTCGATCGAGCCGCCGCCGGTACCGGCGACCAGCCCGGCCATCGCCCGGCCGAGATCGGGTAGGCCGAGCCGGCAGGGACCGCACTGCCCGGCCGACTGGCCGGCCAGGTACTGAACCACCCGGGTCGCCTCGCCCAGCGCGCAGGTACCGGGGCCCAGCGGCAGGATAATGCCGGCGCCGAGCGTACCGCCCGCCTCCGCCAGGCCCTCGTGCGATACCACCGCCCGGGCGGCCGCGTATGCGCTGACCCACTTGCCGTGGAAGCCGCCCAGCAGTACGCCCGGCCCCGGGTCGGCGGCGCACATCTGGAGCACGTCGGCCAATGGCACGCCGGTGGGTGTCTCGACAACGGCCGGGCGCCGGGCGCAGCCGCCGACGGTCAGCAGGACGGTGCCCGGCTCGGCGACGGTACCGACGGCAGCGTAGCCGTCAGGGCCGAGCCGGGCAGCGATCGACAGCTGGGCGTAGGTCTCCGCGTTGGAGAGCAGGGTCGGCATGCCGCCGACACCGCTGTCGCTGGCGCGGGTCTTGCGGCCGGGCGGAATCGGTACCTGACCGTTGATGCCCTGGATCAGCGCCCCACCCTCCCCGGAGATGAACCGGTGCGGCATCGTCACCACCCGAGTGGGTGCCGGCATCCGGCGCTCTGCCAGCGCGGCGAGCACCGAGGGCATGCCGATACCGTCGTCGGTCACCCCGACGACGATGCTGCGGGCTTTCAAGGCGTACCCGGCGATGGCGGCACCATCGAGGATCAGGTGCGGGGCGCGGGTGAGCAGAACCTTGTCCTTCCAGCTCGCCGGTTCGCCCTCGGTCGCGTTCACCACGACCGTGACGCCGGCCGATCGGCTGGTCGCCGAGTCGAGCACCGCGCCGACCTTGCGGGCGAACGGGAAACCGGCGCCGCCGCGACCGCGAAGCCGGATCCGATCGGCGAGCTCGATCGTGTCGCCGGCCGACAGCATCGGTAGCTCCCCATGCACCGCCCGGTGGCCGGCCAGGTCGAGCCGGTGGAAGCGGTCGAACCCGGCGGTCAGGCGGGGCGCGCCGATGTTCTGTACGGATGGAACGCCGGTCCGGGTCATCGAGCCTTCCTCGTAGTGCAGGAAACAGATGAGGCGGTTCTCGTCAGTTCAACTGCGCTGGCGCTCCGAGGTCGCGGGTGGAGGCGGTCTGGCCGAAAGAACGCCCGCTGTAAGTTGCATCGAGCGGTCCCGGGTCACCGTAGTCCATAGTGGACGGTAGCGGCTCGGCGACCAGCGCCGGCTGGCCAGCATCCACAGTCTGGATCGTGCCGGATGTCCTGGCTTTCGCCACCCGCAGCCGGCGGCTCAGCGTCACATGGAGCCTGACCAGCACAGCGAGCCAGGCCAGGATCAGGCAGGCCGCATAGCTCACCAGCACCCAGGTCTTGGCGGAGCGTCCAGCCTCCAGACCGTGGACCAGAGCCACCAACCAGCAGGCGTACGCGGTCACGTGAAGTGCCCGCCACCGGCCGGGGTGCGCGCTGTCGGCGAAGCGGCCGCGGGCCACCCCGGTCCAGGCCGCCAGGATCAGCAGGTAGCTGGCGAGCGTACCGAGTCCGATGTAGACCCTGCGGTGACTGGCCATGAACGGCAGCACCGCATCCAGGCTGTGCGCGTGCCCTTCCAGTACCTTCGTCGCCACGTGTATCACCAGAAACGGCAGAGCCGTGGTCGCGGTACTGCGGTGTACCGCCTGCAGCAGTACCCGGTGCCGGATCCCCAGGACCACCCGGTCGGTGGCGGCCAGGCCGATCAGGACGGTGAGGGAGAGGGCGACGAGGCTGAACACACCCGAGTAGAACTCCAGGAACCGGTGCGACGCGGCGATCGCGGACCGGCCCGGTGCGGTCACGCCCACCGCGACAAGCGACGCTGCCAGTGCGGCGCCACCGAGCAGCAGGACCCGGGCGCGGGTGTGGTGCGGGCCGGGCGAGCGGTTCACCGGCGGCAGCTCAGACCGCTTGGACTTCGCTTGCGGCATGACACCTCGATTGTGATGTCTGGTCGGTGCTGGCCTCCGCCAATGTTGGTACCCGGGCCGGCCCGGGTCTGGGATAGCAGCGCCGATGTCGCCCGTAAGAGTGGTTGCCGCCAGCGAAACGCCGCCGCGGCTTAGGCCGACGGCAGCGATCACAGTAGGATTTCACGCCGGTGGCCGTCGATGGACGGCCACCGGATCGCCGTGACTGGGCTCAGGCAGTGTCCCCAGTGGACGGTTGGCCGCCGCCGGCCCGGTGTTCCCGGCCGAAGGCGACCATGCCGGCGCCGGTCGGTGAGCCCGCGGAGGAGAGTACCGGCGCGGACAGCAGATGCCTGCCCCGGCGCAGCGGCGGCGGCGATACCGACTGGACGCTCGCGGCACCGCAGAGCGCGTCCGCGGCGCTCGCCGGGCCGGGCACCTGCGCGCTTGTCGGGATGGCACCGGCCGGTACCGGGCGCCGGGGCCGGTCGATGAGCACCTGGCCGAGGTCCTCCGCGTGTGCGTCGCGGGCGGTGAGCGGGTCCAGCCCGAAGGTTGACTCGATCAGCTTCAATGTCGAGGTGTGCTCGAACGGGCCGTGGTGCACCACCCGGGCCGGCGCCAGGTTGGAGACCACGATCGCCGGTACCCGGAAGCCGAGCTGCCGGTAGTCCGGTACCAGCCGGCCATCGGTCGGGGTGTCCCCGTCGCCGGTGTGGTCGACCGTGGCTGGATCGGTGTCGTCGACGACCCGTGGCGGCGGTACGTGGTCGTAGAAGCCGCCCCACTCGTCGTACGTGACCACCAGTACCGTGTTGTCCAGGTAGCCTGCGCTGGCCAACGCGTGGTAGGTGTCGGCGATGAATCGCTCACCGAGCCGGATGTCGGCCAGCGGGTGGTCGTCCGCGGACGTACCGTCGCCCTCGATGTTGAAGGCCGGATCGACGAAGCTGACGTTCGGCAGCTCACCGGCGGCGACTGTGTCCAAAAAGGACGGTGTGGTCACCGGGATGCCCAGCGCGTCGGTGTCGCTGCTTGAGAACATGTGCCAGAACGGCAGGAACTTGGCGCCCCACAGCGCCAGCACCGGCAGGTCGCGGAAGAAGTAGCCGCCGGTCGGCACGCCCTGGGTGTTGGGGACCGGCGACAGCTTGTCCCAGATGGACGGTAGCGAGGTGAGCGCCGATGAGTTGTGGTCCCGGTCGGTGCGGGCGGCGTGCTGGTAGAACCGGTTCGGGAAGGTCTCGCCGGCGAACGAGCAGAAGTACCGGTCGAGCACCGTGTAGTGCTGCGCCAGCGCGCCGATGACCGGCAGGTCGGGGACGGCCTTCGGGACGCCGTGCTGGTCCACGTTGGTGTAGTAGCCGATCGGGAATGTGTTGGCCGCGGCCGGCCGTACGCCGGGGTTGCTCGCCGGCGGCGTGGGCCGTTGCAGGAACCCGTCCATCCGGCCGCCGTTGTGCTGCACCAGGAACCCTTCCCAGCTGTGGTCGGGGTCGCTGTACCCGCAGCCCTGGAAGTCCGGCGCCAGCGGATAGTTGCGGTAGACGTTGCCGTCGGTGCCGGTGAACTCCAGGTCCTGCCGGCCGTCGACGCCAGGCAGCCAACTCAGGAAGTGGTCGAACGAACGGTTCTCCATCATCAGCACCACCACGTGCTCGACTCCGGCGAAGCCGTCCGGGCGCCGTGCCGGGTGCGCGCTGGCCGCCCGGGCCAGCAGTTCGGTACCGGTGACCGCCGCGCCCGCCGACGCCGCCATGAGTCCAAGAACCATCCGCCGGGTGAGCATGCGCACGAGTATCGACAGCCGTGGTGAACGCCTCGGGTACGGCCGGTGAACGCGCGTCGCACCGGCCGGGCACACTGCCGGTCCGTCGAACCGGCGGCTACTGCCTGGCGTAGAGCGCCGCGAGGCCGGCTGCAGTCGCCGCCAACCGGTGCCGCAGTGCCGCCGGTTCGAGCACCTCGATGTCGGTACCCAGGCGCAGGAACTCCTGGGCCGCGTGCGCCTGCGACTCGATCGGCAGGCGGGCCAGCAACCATCCATCCGGCTGCGGTTCGCCAGCTGCTGCCGCCTCGGCGACGGTACGCCCCATCAGGTGGTCGAGTCGCTGCACCGCGGCCGGTGCCAGCCGTACCAGCGCCTGCCCGCGATGCAGCTGGCTGCGGAAGCGGGTGATGTGCTCGCGCCAGTAGCCGGCCAGGTCGAAACCGGCGGGCCAGTCGAAGGTCTCCGGGAGCAGGGTGAGGTGCTGGATCTGGCTGACCCGGTAGGTCCGTACCGACCCGGCCGGCCGGTCCACATCGGACTCATCCTGGTCCAGATTGGACTCTCCGGCGTGCGCGACGAGATACCACTTGCCCGCCTTGAGTACCAGGCCGTACGGCTCCAGCCGGCGGCTGACCACGCCGCGCCAGTTCTCGTACCGGATGGCGATCGCGCGCTGCCGCCACACCGCGTCGGCCACCGTACCGAGATGGTCCGAGCCGTCGCCGTCCTGGTACCAGCCCGGGGCATCGAAGTGGAACCGTTGCCGCATCCGCATCGCCTGCTGCCGCAGCTGGTCGGGGAGCGCGGCGGCGAGCTTCAGCCGTACCGCGTTGGCGGCACCGGCGAGCCCGAGCTCCGCCGCGGCACCGGGCAGCTCGGCCAGCACAAGTCCCCGTGCCTCGTCGCCGGTCAGTCCGGTCAGGCGGGTCTGGTACCCGTCGACCAGCCGGTAACCCGTGCCGTCCGCGTAGACCGGGATGCCGGCGGCGCCGAGCGCCACCATGTCCCGGTAGATCGTGCGGACCGACACCTCGAGCTCGGCGGCGAGCTGGCCCGCGGTCAGCCGTCCCTGGTTCTGCAGCATCAACGC
>JAFMQQ010000911.1 GCA_017354595.1 Micromonosporaceae bacterium | reverse complement strand
ACCTGGGCCGGCTGGCGCGGCTCGTCGAGCTGATCGAGGCGCCATACTTCAGCGACCATCTCTGCTTCACCCGCGCCGGTGGCGTATCGCTCGGCTCGCTGAACCCGCTGCCCCGATCGAGTGATCTGGCGCGCGAGCTCGGCGCGAAGGCGCAGCGGGTGCAGCGTGCGGTCGGTGTGCCGCTCATCCTGGAGAACATCACGTACCACGTCGACCTCAAGACCGAGATCACCGAAGCCGAATTCATCGCTGAATTCTGCGAACATTGCGACTGTGGGTTGCTGCTGGATGTCACCAACCTGTACACCAACTCGGTGAACCACCACTTCGACCCGCTCAGCTTCCTCGACGTCATACCGACCGAGCGCGTGGTACAGGTGCATCTCGCCGGCGGTGTCGAGGAACCCGCGGCGCTCATCGACTCACATTCGGCTCCCGTGCCGGAGCCGGTGTGGGAGCTGTTCGACGAGCTGCTGCGCCGGGTGCCGTTGAAGGCCGCACTCATCGAGCGGGACCAGGATTTCCCGGACGACTTCGGTGAGTTGGTCTCGGAGGTCGGCCGTACCAGGTCGGCGATGCAGGCGGCGGTGACGGCATGACCAGCGTCGCGTTCTACGAGGCGTTCGCGAACGTCCTGGTCTCACACGACCTCCTGCACGCACTGCGCGACCATCCCGAGACCGTACGCGCGAAGTACGCGCTCACCGAACCGGAGCTTGCTCTGCTTCGCAGCGCCGCACCGGATGCGCTGCACCTGTCTCAGCACATGGTGCGCGCCAAGCGGGCTGTGGCACTGGAGCTGTTGCTGCCGCAGACCGTCCGGGTACTCGAGGAGCACGACGGCGGCGCCACCCTCTCGCGGTACGTCGATGACGTACTCTGCCGATCCGATGTGGACATACTGCGGGCGGTCACCCATGGCCACGACTTCGTGCGGTGGCTCGCGGAACAGCCGGACGACCGCCGGCCGGTCGGCCTGATCGATCTCGCCCGATTCGAGCTCGCCGTGGCCGACCTCGGCGTGGATCCAGCCGCCGCCGAGGCGGCACTGCGTCGGGTGCAGGCGCCGGACGGGCCGGCCGGCCCGATCGAGGCCGACCCGCGGGCGTACCCCATGCTCGCCGCCGATGTACGGGTGGTTCTGCTGCACTGTGACGTCCTTGCGTTGCCGAACCCGGTCCACCTGAGCGATCTGGCCGCTCGGATCACTGAGGGCCATGGGCTGCTCCTGCGCAAGATCTGGAACGTGCGCTCTCCGGCCTGCCACCGGCTCGGCATCGCCTCGGTCGAGCTGCTGCGCCGTTGTGACGGCCGGACGCCGGTCGAGGACGTGGTCGCCGCTGTGGTGGGCGCCGACCCGGCGGCCCGCGCACGCGCGCGGCATGTTGTATCCCGCGCCGCCGCGGAATCCATCGTTCACCTCTGTCCCGCTGAAGCCGGCGAGCGGTCGCCGAATGGAGAAGAAGCATCATGCGAATTTGCGCCGTTGTAAAGTACCCACCCATCGAGGGCGGCGTCAGCGCACTGAGCTATCGCCTGGTGATGGCGCTGGCCGCCGCGGGGCACCAGGTCAGCGTGGTCACCAACGCCGACGAGGTCGAGGACGAATACCGGATCTGGATGCGCCCGCAGGACCGGGCCCGGCTGGAGGCAACATTTCCGAACGGCGGTGCCGTGACGCTGGTCGCCACCTCGCCGCTTGGCCGCAAGTTCGCCGAGCACATCCCGCAGAGCAAACCGTTCGTCTCCAAGCTCGCGAGTCTCGCCACCGAGGAGATCAGGCGGATCGGCGCTGACGTCGTCTACTCGTACTACCTCGAACCGTACGGCGTCGCCGCGCACCTCGCCGCGCAATGGACCGGTACGGCACACGTCGTCCAGCACGCCG
>JAFMQQ010000234.1 GCA_017354595.1 Micromonosporaceae bacterium | reverse complement strand
TCCAAGCCGTGTACGGCCGCCGGTGGCCACGCGTCGCGATCACACCCGGCGGCATGCGGGTGCTGACCATCTGGGGTCGGACGCGGGCGGGCAAGGCCATCCTGGTGCTTGTCAGGCCCATCAAGGGCAGACCGCTCGACGCGTGGATCGTCAACGTGCGCCCATTGAACGACCTCGAACTCGATGAGTTTGAACGTTGGGAGGAGTCCCAGCCATGAGTGACGAACCGTTCCCTGGTGCTGGCGACATGCGTCCGGCGGTGGACGAACCGCTGAACTACACCGAGCCGACTCCATCCGAGCAGCAGGCGATCGCCAACCTGCCCGCCGACGAGCAGACCGTCGAGCAGACATTCGTCACCACCTCAATGCGGCTGCCGTACGGCCTCCATCAGGCGCTGCGCGCCTATGCGGAAGCCCGTGGCACCACGGTGACGACCGTGGTGCGGCAATGGGTCGAACTACACCTCACCGCGGACGACAAGCCGATCCGGCTGGAGGACGCGGTCCGCGTACTCGCGGCACTCCCCCCAGCGGCCTGACCGGCACGGCCAGGACCGCACAACACTCGCGATGCTGTTGCCGGTAATAGCGCTGATAACATCACCGCCATGACCGTCAACATCTCGATCACCCTCGAAGACGACCTAAGCGAGGAGTTGACCGCGTCGGTCGCGGGAGGCAACCGGTCGGCCATTGTGGCCGAAGCGATCCGGGAGTACCTCGACCGGCGGCACATTGCTGCCGCAGCAGCTTGGCACGCCTCCCTGACCGGCGACGACGCGGCGGCTCTCGCTGACTTCGACGCAGCGTGGTAGGTCGGGGAAGCAACCTCGCGCGTGGAGAGGTCGTCGACTATGCACTCGGCAGCCGACGGGTGCGGGTCGTGGTGGTCAGCGCGACCACCTACACGCGGGCGTACCCGGTGATCGTCCTCGTTCACGACCGCGCCGATGGCAACGTGCCGGGGATCCTGCTGCCGTTGCCCGCCGACCTCGCCGGCGGCGGCACCATCGATCTGTCGCGCATCAGGTTCGGCGACCCCGCGGCGTTCGGGCACCGGTACGGCCGGATTCCGCCCACCCTCGCCGCCAAAGTCGACAGTGGACTGCGACGCCTCCTGTCGCTCTGACGGCGGAGCTGCCCGCCGGATCTACTGGTGGCCGCTGACGGCGTGTGGCCGGTACGGCTCCTCCAGCCGGGCAATGTCCTCTGTGGAGAGTCGTACGTCCACCGAGGCGACCGCGTCGTCCAGGTGCCGCAGTTTCGTGGCGCCCACGATCGGCGCGGATACCCCGGGCTTGTGCAGCAGCCAGGCCAGCGCCACCTGTGCCGGAGGCAGGCCGCGCTGCCCCGCGACCTCGTTCAGCCGGTCCACCACGTCGAAGTCATCGAAGGAGTACAGCGAGTCGCCGAACTGGTCGGTCTCGGCCCGCCGGGTCAGCTTGCCGCCCTCCCGGGTGCGGCTGCCGGTCAGCAGGCCGCGCGCCAGCGGGCTCCACGGGATCACCCCGACGCCCATGTCGATGCACTGCGGGATCATCTCCCGCTCCTCCTCGCGGTACGCGAGGTTGTAGTGGTTCTGCATCGAGACGAAGGGCGTCTGTGCCACCCGTTGCGCCTTGGCGAACTGCCAGGCGTACATGCTGGACGCGCCGATGTAGCGCGCCTTGCCGGCGCGTACCACATCGTGCAGCGCCTCCATCGTCTCCTCGATCGGAGTCTCCGGGTCGAAGCGGTGGATCTGGTACAGGTCCACGTACTCGACTCCGAGCCGGCGCAGCGACGCGTCGATACCGTCCAGGATGTGCTTGCGGGACAGGCCCCGATCGTTCGGGCCCGGGCCCACCACGCCGTGCACCTTGGTCGCGAGCACGTACTCCTCGCGCCGGGTGAAGACCTTGGCCAGTAGCCGCCCGGTCACCTCCTCGCTGGCACCGTTGGAGTACACGTCAGCGGTGTCGAAGAAGTTGATGCCGGCCTCGGCGGCGCGGGAGACGAACGGCTCGGCGGCAGCTTCGTCCAGCGCCCACGGCCGGACGGCCGGGTCGCCGTAGCTCATCATGCCCAGACAGATACGGGATACCTTGAGGCCGGTCTGGCCGAGTCGCACATAGTCCACTCTGGCATTCTGCCGCGCCGAGATCACCCGTACAATCCGAGGCGATTTCAGGTACGGAGGGCCGCCATGTCGTTCCCGCCCGGTTTCCGCTGGGGAGTCTCCACATCGTCGTACCAGGTCGAGGGCGCGGCCAGTGCCGACGGGCGCCGACCGTCCATTTGGGACACATTCTGCGCCGAGCCGGACCGGATCACGGACGGGAGCAGTGGCAGCGTCGCGTGTGACCACTACCACCGGTACCGGGAGGACGTGGCGCTGATGGCCGGGCTGGGCGTGGACGCGTACCGGTTCTCGGTCGCCTGGCCCCGGGTCCAGCCGTACGGCTCCGGCGCGGCGAACCCGCCCGGGCTGGCCTTCTACGACCAGCTCGTGGACGAACTGCTCGGCCACGGCATCGACCCGGTGGCGACCCTGTACCACTGGGACCTGCCGCAGCGGCTGCAGGATGCCGGCGGCTGGGCCGACCGGGACACCGCCTACCGGTTCGCCGAGTACGCCGACCTGGTCGCCGCCGTGCTCGGCGACCGGGTGAAGCTGTGGATCACGCTGAACGAGCCGGCGATCCACACCTTCTACGGGCACGGGGTCGGCATGCACGCGCCGGGCGAGACCCGGCTGGCCGACACCCTGCCGATCGCACACCACCAACTACTCGGGCACGGGCTGGCGGTCGCCGCGCTGCGCGCCCGCAGCAGCTCGCCGGTGACCATCGCCAACAACTACTCGCCGGTACGGGTACT
This sequence comes from Micromonosporaceae bacterium, assembly GCA_017354595.1. Lineage (GTDB taxonomy): Bacteria > Actinomycetota > Actinomycetes > Mycobacteriales > Micromonosporaceae > DATEJJ01. The sequence continues at coordinate 2,850 of JAFMQQ010000234.1, read as the reverse complement.
CGGCGGTACCGACGCCGACCGGGCCGCCGGGGCGGCGTACGACACGCTGCACAACCGGCTCTACAGCGACCCGCTGTTCGGTCTCGGCTACCCGGAGGGGATCGAGCCGCCGGTGCGCTCCGGCGACCTGGATGTGATCGCGGCGCCACTGGACGGCCTGGGCGTCAACTACTACATGCCGATCGGAATCACCGCACCCTCCGATGTGGACAGTCTGTTCCCGTACGACATGGCGATCGTGGACGGCTACCCGCTGACCGAGTTCGGCTGGCCGGTGGTGCCCGAGGCGCTGACCGAGCTACTACTCGACCTGCACCAGCGGTACGCCGTACCGCTCTACGTCACCGAGAGCGGTTGCTGCTACGAGCAGAGTCCGGAGGATCCGCTGCGGGTGGCGTACCTGTCGGCACACGTGGACGCGGTGGCGACCGCGGTGGCGAAGGGCGCGGATGTGCGCGGCTACTTCGTCTGGTCGCTGCTGGACAACTTCGAATGGTCGGAGGGGTTCAGCAAGCGCTTCGGCCTGGTACACGTGGACTTCGCAACCCAGGCGCGCACGCCGAAGTCCTCCTACTTCTGGTACCGGGACCTGATCGCCGGTACCAGGTGACGTTGCCTAGTACTGCGACCAGGGAATCATCCAGGCGCCGCCCATCGAGTTGTAGGTCGGCATCTTCTTGCCCGTGTTCTTCACCTGCACCACGTCGCCCAGCTGGAAGGTGTTGAAGAACCACTGGGCGTTGCTCGGCGAGATGTTGATGCAGCCGTGCGAGACGTCGCGGTGCCCCTGATCGCTGACGCTCCACGGTGCCGAGTGGACGAACACCCCGGAGTAGGTGATCCGGCAGCACAGTGTGATCAGCTCGTCGTAGAAGTTGGGGTCTTTCGGGTCGGTGATGCCGAAGCTCGCCGAGGTCATCTGGTGGCTCGGTTCCTTGGTCATCACGATCATCGTGCCGGTCGGCGTCCAGAAGTCCGTCGTACCGGTCGTGGTAGTGACGGTGCCGCCCTTGCCCATGCTGATCGGGATGGTCCTGGTCAGCTTGCCATCGATGTACACCTTCATCTGGTGGGTGTCATCGTCGGCGATCGCGACCCGGGACGGGCCGATGGTGAAGGAGACGCTGGAGTTGGCCTTGCCGTAGACACCCTTGCCCACGTTGACGCCGTACACCTTGGCGTTCACGGTGACCTTGGTGCCGGCGGCCCAGTACTGCTCCGGCCGGAAGTGGACGGTCTGGTCGTCCAGCCAGTGCGGGCGCACCTCGACCTGCGGGTCGGAGATGACCTCGATCGCCTTGGCCGCCGCGTCCTTGTCCGCCGGCGCCCGGCTGAAGTGCACCCCGATGACCGTACCCACACCGTACTTGGCGCCGGTCTTCAGCGCCCCCATCGCGCTCTGCTGGAAGGCGACCGAGACGGTCTTGGCCGGCTTCAGGGTGCTGAAGCGACTGGTCTTGCTGACCGGGGTGGCACCGGGAGCGGAGATGGCCGCGGCGGTCACGGTGAAGGTCTGCCCGTAGGTCAGCGTCCCGGTGCTGCGCCAGCTCTTGCCGTCGGCGGCCAGTTCCCCGGCGACCGCCTTGCCGCCCGGGCCGGTTATCGCGACGTTCTGCAGGGTGCCGGTCACCGCCGTCACCGTGACCGGCTGCGCCGGCGAGACGTTCTTCGCCGCGTCCGCCGGGACGATGGTCAGCTCGGCCGGTCCGGTCGACGGGCCGGCGGGGTCCGGGTTGCTGCCCGGCGGCCGCCAGCTGGGGGTTGCTGTGGCCGGGCCGCACCCGGCCACCAGGCCGGCAGCCGCGACACCACCGACGGCCACGCCGGCGGCACCGAGCACTTTACGACGGTCAATCATTTCGTTCCTCCCGGGCGGGAGAGTACTGAACCCGAGCCACTGAGGAAAGCAACCGGTCGGTACCGATTCCGGTGGCGCGGGTACAGAGCCTGCAATCTAGGGTAGACGCGTGACGGTACGCGTGCGTTTTGCTCCATCTCCAACTGGATTGTTCCACGTCGGCGGCGCTCGTTCGGCCCTTCAGAACTGGATCTTCGCCAAGCAGCACCGGGGCGTGTTCGTACTCCGCATCGAGGACACCGACGCGGTACGCAACCGGCCGGAGTGGACCGAGGGCATCCTGTCTGCCCTGGACTGGCTGGGAATTGCCCGAGGCTCCTACGAGGGCCCGTACTTCCAGTCCGCCTTCGCCGACGAACAGCGTGCCGCAGCGACCCAGTTGTACGGCTCGGCGCGGGCCTACTACTGCGACTGCACCCGGGACGAGATCGAGTCCAGGACCGGCAACAAGTACGGCGGCTACGACGGGTACTGCCGGGACCGGGGCCTGTCTGCCGGCGCGGGTCGGGCGCTGCGCTTCCGTACCCCGGACGAAGGCACCACGACGGTCGTGGATCTGATCCGGGGCACGCCGACCTTTGACAACGCCAAGATCGAGGACTTCGTGATCGTCCGGGCGGACGGCTCGCCGACCTTCCTGCTGGCCAACGTGGTGGACGACATCGCGATGCGGATCAGCCACGTGATCCGGGCCGAGGAGCACCTGCCGAACACGCCCAAGCAGCAGATGCTGTGGCAGGCGCTGGGCAGTCCCCCGCCGGTCTGGGCGCACGTGCCGGTGGTGGTCAACGAGAAGCGGCAGAAGCTTTCCAAGCGCCGGGACAAGGTCGCCCTGGAGGCGTACCGGGACGAGGGGTACCTGGCCGCGGCGATGCGCAACTACCTGATGCTGCTCGGCTGGGCGCCCTCCGGCGACCGGGAGATCGTGCCCTGGTCGGTGATCGAGGAGGAGTTCCGGCTGGAGGACGTGAACTCCTCGCCCGCCTTCTTCG
>JAFMQQ010000910.1 GCA_017354595.1 Micromonosporaceae bacterium | reverse complement strand
TCCCATCGCGCGCTGCTCGCCAACCACGAGCAGATCGGCCGGATCGAACCGGCCCCGGTGACCGGGGACGACGTGCTGCTGATCGCGCTGCCCCTGTTCCACGCCTTCGGGTTGGCGACCAGCCTCGGCACGGTCGCGTACCACGGTGCCCGGGGGGTACTGGTGGAGCGGTTCGACCCGGTGGAGACGCTCCGGCTGGTCGCCACGCACCGGGTCACCGTGCTGGTCGGCGTACCGCCGATGTTTGTCGCCTGGTCATTGACGCCCGGACTGGCCGACGCCGTGCGGACGGTGCGGGTGGCGGTCTCCGGCGCGGCGCCGCTGGACCCGGCGACCGAGGCGAGGTTCGGCGCGGCCGCGCCCGGGGTGCTCTTCCACGGGTACGGGTTGACCGAGGCGGCCCCGGTACTCACCTCGACCCTGGTCTCCGGTGCGCCCAAGCCGGGCTCGGTCGGCCGGGCGATCCCAGGGGTGGAGGTGAAACTGCTCGGCGCGACCGGCGAGGAGATGGAGCCGACCGAGGACGACTTCGACGACGACGCACCGGGATCGCCGGGTACCGACCCGGGCGAGATCGTGGTGCGCGGCGCGAACCTGTTCAGCGGGTACTGGCCGGATGGTGGCGGCGGCCCCGGGCCGGAGGGCTGGTGGGCCACCGGGGACGTGGCGTACGCCGACGCGGACGGCGACCTGTTCCTGGTCGACCGGCTGCGCGAGCTGATCCTGGTGAGCGGCTTCAATGTGTACCCGTACGAGGTGGAGATGGTGCTGCAGTCGCACCCGGCCGTGGCCGAAGCGGCCGTGGTCGGGGTGGCTCACCCGTACACCGGGCAGACCGTCAAGGCGTACGTGGTCACCAGCACCAGCGTCACGGTGGAGGAGCTGCTCGCCCACTGCGAGCGGAACCTGGCCCGGTTCAAGTGCCCGACCGCGATCCAGTTCGTACCGGCATTGCCGCACTCAGCGACCGGCAAGGTACGCAAGGGTGAGCTTCATGGCTGAGCCTGACGCGGCCTCGGCGGGAGGGCATGCCCCGGCCGGGCCGAGGATCACGCTGGTGACCCGATCCGGCTGCCATCTGTGCGAGGTGGCCAAACAGACGCTCGACCGGATCGGCGAACCGTGGACCGAGGTGGTCCTGGACGGTGACCTGGAACTGGAGCGGGAGTACGGCGACCGGGTGCCGGTCGTGCTGCTGGACGGCAGGGAACACGGGTACTGGCGGGTGGAGGAGCAGCGGCTGCGCCGCGACCTGGCCGGTTAGCCTTGGTCGATGCACATCGTCTGGGACTGGAACGGCACGCTGCTCAATGACATGGCGTTGGTGGTCGCCGCGACCAACGCCTCGCTCGCCGCACTCGGTGGCCCGGCGGTCACCGCCGAAGAGCACCGGCGCGACTTCCGGCGGCCGGTCTCGGCGTACTACGAGGGGGTGCTCGGCCGGAGCCTGACTGTAGACGAGTTCGCCCGGCTGGATGCCGAGTTCCATGCGGCCTACGCCGCCGGGCTCACCACCTGTGCGCTGTCGGTCGGCGCCGAGGCCGCGCTGCGCGGCTGGGCCGGAACACAGTCACTGTTGTCGATGTGGTTCCACAACCAGCTGGTACCGACCGTCTCCGGGTACGGGCTGACCCGGTACTTCGCCCGGGTGGACGGGTTGCGCCAGAGCCCCGGCGGTGGGCACAAGGCGCCGCACCTGGCCGAGCACCTGGCGGCGCTCGGGGTCGCCGGTACCGACTGCGTGCTGATCGGCGACTCGGTCGATGATGCCGACGCGGCCGTCTCCGTGGGCGCCCGGATCATCCTGTACACCGGTGGCTTCACCGACCCGGACCGGCTGCGCGCCACCGGGCAGCCGGTCGTCGATACCCTCGCCGACGCGATCTCGCTG
>JAFMQQ010000909.1 GCA_017354595.1 Micromonosporaceae bacterium | reverse complement strand
GCACCCGGCCGGCCTGACCCCGGTCCGTCCACAGTGGACGTCTTCGCCGCGCTGGCCAACCCGACCCGGCGCGAGGTGTTGCGGCTGCTGCTGTCCGGCTCGGCGCCGGTACAGCAACTCGCCGACCGGTTCGAGATGCGCCGGCCGAGCCTGTCGGAGCACCTGAAGGTACTCAAGGATGCCGGCCTGGTCGTCGAGCGGCGCTCGGGCCGGCAGCGACTGTACTCGCTGCGCCCGCAACCGCTGCGCGAGGTGGCCGAGGGGCTGGCGCCGTACGAGCGCCTCTGGCGCGAGACGGTAAGGAACCGGTGAGCCGCGCGAGCATCCTGAAAGTTGCAATGTTGCCCCGGGCGTGCTCGTAGTGCTTGACGCGTCGAGGCTCCCTTCGGCGTCCGGTGAAGCGGGCAGATGAAGTCCCTTGTGGACCGGATTGCTGTCCACGAGGGACACACAGATTGCCGTTGGCAGTCTAGACTGGAACGCATGTACGATACGGCCCAGCTGATGGAGGACCTGGAGCATATGGCTCCAGGTCCGGAGTTGGCCGGGTTGTTGTCTACAGTGGACCGGTCCGGGTTGGACCCTGCTATGCGGGTGGAGTTGGCGTGTGCCCGGGCGCGGCTGGTGGCCCATGTGCAGGCCGAGCTGTTGGCCGACATGGCGGCGGTGGCCGAGGATGCGCCGGATCCTCAGTTCGCCGCTGATGAGCTCTCCTTCGCGTTGCATTGGAGCCGGCAGGGCGCGCAGGCCCAGGTGGGGTTCGCGCAGGAGCTGATCGGTCGGTTGCCGGCCATCCACGCCGCCCTGCTCGCCGGGTTGATTGACCTGCCGAGGGCGCGGGTGATCGCCGAGCTGACCGCAGCGCTGGAGGAGGCGACCGCACGGCTGGTGGTGGAGAAGGTACTGCCGGCCGCGCCCGGGCTGACCACCGGGGCAGCTGCGCGCGAAGCTGCGCCGGCTGGTCATCTCGGTGGATCCGGGGGCGGCCGTGAAGCGGCACGAGCAGGCCGTGCGGGAGCGCAAGGTCGTCTGCTATCCGGATCCGGACGGCACGGTAACCCTGCTGGGGACCGGGCTGCCGGCGCAGCGGGCCCAGGCCGCCACCGACCGGATCAATCAGCTGGCCCGCGCGGCGAAGCAGGCCGGCGATGACCGGACGCTCGACCAGCTGCGCGCCGACCTGATGCTCGACGTGTTGGACGGCTCCTATACGGGCGGCCAGGTGGACGCCCGGGTCGAGGTCACCGTTGCGCTGGATACCCTGCTGGGACTGAAGGACGCACCGGGCGAGCTGGCCGGCTACGGCCCGATGCTGGGCGACATCGCCCGGCAGGTCGCCGAGAACAGCCGGCAGCACCTCTGGAGGTACACGGTGGTCGGCCCGCAAGGTCGGCCCGTACAGCACGGCACCACCCGCCGGCCGAGTGCCGAGCTGGACCGCAAGGTGCGGACCAGAGACCGGACCTGCCGGGCGCCGGGTTGCCGGATGCCGGCCATCCGCTGCGACCTCGACCACCGTCGGGACTGGCAACACGGCGGCGAGTCCACAGAGGACAATCTGTGCACCCTGTGCCGCCACCATCACCGCCTCAAACACGAGGCCCACTGGCGATACCGAGAGATCGCACCCGGCGTCTGGGCCTGGACCAGCCCCACCACCGGCGGCACCTACATCGTCCCCCCAGACGAAGTACCTTGAAACCCTCCGTGCCCGTCGAGCCGCGCCCGTTGTGGCTCCACTGTGTACCGTGGATCGTCCGCTGAGGCGACGCCCGCGTGGAAGATGCCGAACCGGGTACACGCCGAGCCGGCCAGCAGCGCCGCGCCGGCCGCCACCGCGGCGACCCGGCTGCGCCGGCCGAGCAGCAGCCCGGTCAGCCCGCCCGCCGCG
>JAFMQQ010000908.1 GCA_017354595.1 Micromonosporaceae bacterium | reverse complement strand
CCGTGGATATCCCGGATGTGCTGGCCACGCGGTACGCCTCGGCGGAGATGGTGGCCCTCTGGTCGCGCGAGGCGAAGATTCGCGAGGAGCGCCGGTTCTGGTTGGCGGTGCTGAAGGCGCAACGGGACCTCGGGGTACCGGTACCGGAGCGCGCCATCGAGGCGTACGAACGGGTCGTCGACGACATCGACCCGGCCCGGATCGCCGCCCGGGAGCGGGTCACCCGGCACGATGTGAAGGCGCGCATCGAGGAGTTCAGCGAGCTGGCCGGGTTCCAGCATGTCCACAAGGGACTGACCTCGCGCGACCTGACCGAAAACGTTGAGCAGAGCCAGGTGCGCCGCTCGTTGCTGATCGTCCGGGACCGGATGGTTGCGGCGTTGCGGCTGCTCGCGCAGCGGGCGGTCGAGCACCGGGACACGGTGATGGTCGGCCGCACGCACAACGTACCGGCGCAGGCGACCACGCTCGGCAAGCGGTTCGCGAACACGGCGACCGAGCTGCTGCTGGCGTACCGCCGGATGGAGAACCTGATCGACCGGTACCCGTTGCGCGGTATCGCCGGACCCGTCGGTACCGGCGCCGACCAGCTCGACCTGTTCGCCGGTGACGAGGCGAAGCTGCACGCGTTGGAGCAGGCGGTAGCCGCGCACCTCGGCTTTACCGCGACCCTCGGCAGCGTCGGCCAGGTCTACCCGCGTTCAATGGACTTCGAGGTCGTCTCCGCGTTGGTACAGGCGGCCGCCGGCCCGGGAAGCCTCGCCACCACCATCCGCTTGATGGCCGGGCAGGACCTGGTGAGCGAGGGGTTCAACGAGGGCCAGGTGGGCTCCTCCGCGATGCCGCACAAGATGAACCCGCGCTCCTGCGAACGGATCAACGGTCTGGCCGTGGTGCTGCGCGGGTACCTGTCCATGGTCGGCGAGCTCGCCGGCGACCAGTGGAACGAGGGCGACGTCTCGTGCTCGGTGGTACGCCGGGTGGCGCTGCCGGACGCATTCTTCGCCATCGATGGGCTCTTCCTCACCCTGCTGACCGTCCTGGGCGAGTTCCGGGCGTTCGACGCGGTGATCGAGCGGGAGCTGGAGAACCACCTGCCCTTCCTGGCCACCGCGAAGATCCTCGGCGCGGCGGTCGGCAAGGGGGTCGGCCGGGAGGTGGCGCACGAGGCGATCCGCGAGCACGCGGTCGCCGTGGCGCTGGGCATGCGGGAGAAGGGCGGCGATGGCGCCGCCCTGTACGACCGGCTCGCCGCCGACCGGCGGCTGCGCCTGTCCGGCCAGGAGATCGCCGCGGCGGTCGCCGACCGCTGGGCCTTCGTCGGTGCGGCGGGCAGCCAGATCGACCGGGTGGTCAACGAGGTCGAAGCGGTGGTACGCGAACACCCCGACGCGGCCGCCTACCTGCCGCCGCCGATCCTCTGACCGCAAGATCTGCGAGACTGGCCAGGTGGGCACACCGCAACCGGTACACAACCCGCCAGTACATCGCGGCAAAGTCCGCGAGCTGTACGCCGCCGGACCCGACCGGCTGGTGATCTGCGCAACCGACAACATCAGCGCCTTCGACGTGGTGCTTCCAACCCCGATACCCGACAAGGGCCGGATCCTCACCGCGCTCAGCCTCTTCTGGTTCGACCGGCTGGCCGACCTCGGGGTACCGAATCACGTGATCACCGCAGACCCGGCCGGGTACCCGCCGCAGCTGCGCCGCCCCGAGTGGCGCGGCCGGTCGATGCTGGTACACCGGCTGGAGATGATCCCGGTCGAGTGCGTTGCCCGGGCCTACCTCGCCGGCTCCGGTACCGCCGCCTACCGCGCCACCGGCGCCGTCTGCGGGGTACCGCTGCCCGATGGCCTGACCGAGGGCTCGCGGTTGCCCGAGCCGATCTTCACG
>JAFMQQ010000907.1 GCA_017354595.1 Micromonosporaceae bacterium | reverse complement strand
CGTACACATCCGGGCCGTGGCGCTGGGGGACGGCTTTGTCGCCGTCGAGGCGGCCGACGTGACCGAGGCGCACCGGGTGGCCCGGGTACGCCGGGACTTCGTGGCCAACGTCAGCCACGAGTTGAAGACGCCGGTCGGCGCACTGCACCTGCTCGCCGAGGCGTTGCTGGACGCGACCGAGACCGACGCGGCCGACCCGGCGGCGGCGCGCCGGTTCGCCGAGCGGATCCACCACGAGTCGACCCGGATGGGGCGGCTGGTGACCGAGTTGCTCGAGCTGACCCGGCTGCAGGGCGGCGAGCCGCTGCCCGAACCGTCCCCGGTCTCGGTCGACCGGATCGTCGCCGAGGCGATCGACCGGACCCGTACCGCCGCCTCGGCCAAGGGGATCGAGGTCACCGCCGCCGGCAGCCGCGGGCTGACCGTGTACGGCAACGAGGGACAGCTGATGACCGCAGTGGCCAACCTCGCCGAGAACGCGGTCGCCTACTCGCCGGACCAGGCCGATGGCGGGCCGGCGCCCCGGGTGACGATCAGCGCCCGGCTGGCGGACGGCCCGGGTGGCCCGGATGACGACGACGAGACGGTGGAGATCGCGGTGGCGGACCAGGGTATCGGCATCGAGCCGAAGGACCTGGACCGCATCTTCGAGCGCTTCTACCGGGCGGACAAGGCGCGCTCGCGCGCCACCGGCGGTACCGGACTGGGCCTGGCGATCGTCAAGCACATCGCCACCAACCACGGCGGCCAGGTCGAGGTGGTCAGTACGGTCGGCGTGGGTTCGACGTTCACCCTCCGGCTGCCGGGGCGACCGCCGGAGGCCGCGCTGCCGCTACCGTCGTCGGTTGGGATCCACCCAGAACCGCCGGTCGGGTCGGTGCGGCCGGCTGTGGCGAGGGGGACCGTCTAGTGGCACGGGTGCTGGTCGTCGAGGACGAGGAGTCGTTCTCCGACGCACTGTCTTACATGCTTCGCAAGGAGGGATTCGAGGTGTCCGTGGCGGCCACGGGCACCCAGGCGCTGACCGAGTTCGACCGGGGTGGCGCCGACATCGTGCTGCTCGACCTGATGCTGCCGGAGATGTCCGGTACCGAGGTCTGCCGGCAGCTGCGCGGCCGGTCGAATGTCCCGATCATCATGGTGACCGCCCGCGACTCGGAGATCGACAAGGTGGTCGGCCTGGAGATCGGGGCGGACGACTACGTCACCAAGCCGTACTCGCCCCGCGAGCTGGTCGCCCGGATCCGTGCCGTACTGCGCCGCCAGGTGGGCGACACCGCCGACCTCACTCCACCGACGCTGGCCGCCGGTCCGGTACGGATGGATGTGGAGCGGCACGTGGTCACCGTGGCGGGCGAGGGCGTACCGCTGCCGCTGAAGGAGTTCGAGCTGCTGGAGATGCTGCTGCGCAACGCGGGACGGGTGTTGACCCGGGGGCAGCTGATCGACCGGGTGTGGGGCGCCGACTACGTCGGCGACACGAAGACCCTGGACGTCCACGTGAAGCGGCTGCGATCCAAGATCGAACCGGAGCCCTCCACACCGCGGTACATCGTGACCGTGCGTGGGCTCGGTTACAAGTTCGAGCCTTAGGCTTCGTCGTATCGGTGTCGCGTCTGGAAACATGTGTCGGCATGACGCAGACGCAACAGCGGGCGTCGGTCCGGGTACCCGCACCGCGCGGCGGATCGCTCCCACGACTTCCGCTGCCGGAGTCACCGCCGCACTGGTGGTTACGCCGCCGTGCCTGGGTGTGGTGGGCTGGTGCGCTGCTCGCCGCGTGGGTGGGACCGCTGCTGTGCCAGCTGTTGCGGGTGGACTGGCTGCTGCCGCCGGTACTGCTGGGCGTCACGGCGAGCCTGCTGCGCGGTACCCGCTTCCTGCTCGACCGGCTGGT
>JAFMQQ010000233.1 GCA_017354595.1 Micromonosporaceae bacterium | reverse complement strand
CGGCGGGCGGACCAGCTACCGCGGCCTGGTCCAGGTGTTGGAGGGCTCGCACCACTCGAAGTCCACAGTGAAGTGCGACGCGCTGCTGGTCGACACCGTCTCCCGGTCCGACACGTACCCGTACGTGGACGTGCGCGAGGACGACGTGGCGATGGGGCATGAGGCGACCGTCTCCAAGGTCAGCGAGGACCAGCTCTTCTACCTGATGAGCCGGGGCATGACCGAGGACGAGGCGATGGCGATGATCGTGCGCGGCTTCATCGAGCCGATCGCGAAGGAACTGCCGATGGAGTACGCGCTGGAGCTGAACCGGTTGATCGAGCTGCAGATGGAAGGGGCCGTCGGTTGACCGCCACGCTGGCGCACTCGCACGGCAACCGTACCGGCACCCCGCCCGAGCGGTTCACCTCATCCGACCCGGACGCCTTCGAGGTACCGACCGGGCGGGAGGAGGAGTGGCGCTTCACCCCGCTGCGTAGGCTGCGCGAACTCTTCACGCCGTTCGAACCGACCACCCGGATCACCGGCGAGGTATCGGCGCCCGAGGGGGTCAGCTGGGCGATCGAACCGCTGTCGCCGGCGGGCGTACTGGCACCGGCCGACCGGGTCAGCGCGCTGGCCCTGCAGCGGGCGCCACAGTCGTTCGTTCTGCGGGTGGCGGCCGGGGCGAGGCTGGACGATCCGGTACTGGTCACCGGGGTGGCGAGCCCGGGCATCGGCTACGAGCACATGGTGATCGAGGTTGGTGAGCGGGCGCAGGCGACCGTGGTCGTCGACTACCGCGGCAGCGCGACGATCGCGGAGAACGTCGAGATCCTCGTCGGTGACGGCGGCTCGCTCGAACTGGTCAGCGTGCAGGGCTGGGACGCCGACGCGGTCCACCTCAGCGCGCACGCCGCGCGGATCGGCCGCGACGCGCACCTGCGGCACATGGCGGTCAATCTCGGTGGGGCGGTGGTCCGGCTCAGCCCGACCGTCCACTTCGGAGGGCCGGGTGGGCGGGCCGACCTGATCGGGGTGGCGTTCGCCGGACCGGGGCAGCATCTGGAGACGCGCCTGTACATCGACCACGACCAGCCGGACTGCAGCTCCGATGTGCTGTACAAGAACGCGCTGCAGGGGGATGACGCCCGTACCGTCTGGATCGGCGATGTGCGGATCCGGCCGGTCGCCACCGGTACCAACACCTTCGAGTTGAACCGCAACCTGGTACTCACCGACGGCGCGCGGGCCGACTCGGTACCCAACCTGGAGATCGAGACCGGGGAGATCGTCGGTGCCGGGCACGCCAGCGCGACCGGACGCTTCGACGACGAGCAGCTCTTCTACCTGATGGCTCGGGGCATCCCGGAGGCGGAGGCGCGGAAGCTGGTGGTACGCGGGTTCTTCGCCGAACTGCTGGACAAGGTACCGGTACCCGAGCTGCACGACCGGCTCGTCGCGACGATCGAGAAGCGCCTGGCCGAGGTCGCCGGGGGACCCGCGTGATCAAGGTCTGTGCGGTTGAGGAGATCGCACCGGGTACCGCGATCCGCTCCGATGTGGACGGTGTCGAGGTGGCCGTGGTGCGTACCGGCGACGGGCAGGTGTTCGCGGTGCACGACGTGTGCTCGCACCAGGAGGTACCGCTCTCCGAGGGGGAGATCGACGGCTGCACGGTGGAGTGCTGGCTGCACGGCTCCCGCTTCGACCTGCGTACCGGGGAGCCGACCGGCCCGCCGGCGACCCAGCCGGTACCGACCTTTCCCGTCGAGATCCGGGACGGCTTCGTCTTCGTGAGCCTGACCCCGAGCAATGGAGTTTCGCTATGAGTGTCCTGGAGATCCGTGACCTGCACGTGTCGGTCAAGCTGCCGGACGGCAGCCGGAAGCCGATTCTCGCCGGGGTCGACCTGACCGTGGGTGCCGGGCAGACACACGCCATCATGGGGCCGAACGGGTCGGGCAAGTCGACGCTGGCGTACTCGATCGCCGGCCACCCGAAGTACCAGATCACCGGCGGGCAGGTGCTGCTGGACGGGGCCGACGTACTCGCCATGACCGTGGACGAGCGGGCCCGGGCCGGACTCTTCCTGGCGATGCAGTACCCGGTGGAGGTGCCCGGTGTCTCGGTGGCCAACTTCCTGCGTACCGCGAAGACGGCGATCGACGGCGAGGCGCCGAAGCTGCGCACCTGGGGCAAGGAGTTGACCGGGGCGATGACCCGGCTCGGCATGGACCCCGCGTTCGCCCAGCGCAACGTGAACGAGGGCTTCTCCGGCGGGGAGAAGAAGCGGCACGAGATCGTCCAGCTGGAGCTGCTCAAGCCGAAGGTCGCCATCCTCGACGAGACCGACTCGGGGCTGGACATCGACGCGCTGCGGGTGGTCTCCGAAGGGGTGAACCGGGTACGCGAGCAGGGCGACACCGGCGTCCTGCTGATCACCCACTACACCCGGATCCTGCGGTACGTGAAGCCGGACTTCGTGCACGTCTTCGTCGCCGGCCGGATCGTCGAGGAGGGCGGGCCGGAGCTGGCCGAGAAGCTGGAGGCGGAAGGGTACGAGCGGTACCTGTCCGGTGCCGGAGGCCGGGCATGACCGGCACGGTGGCGGCGCCGGTGTTGGACGTGGCGCGGGCACGCAAGGACTTCCCGATCCTGTCCCGTGAGGTGAACGGGCACCCGCTGGTCTACCTGGACAGTGGCAACACCTCGCAGAAGCCGCGCGCGGTGATCGAGGCGATGCGGCAGCACTACGAGCGGCACAACGCGAACGTGGCGCGTTCGGTGCACCAGCTCGGTACCGAGGCGACCGAGGCGTACGAGGGCGCCCGGGCGAAGGTGGCCGCATTCATCGGCGCCACCTCACCGGACGAGGTCGTCTTCACCAAGAACTCCACCGAGGCGATCAACCTGGTGGCGTACTCGTACGGTGCCCGGCTGCGCCTCGGTGACGAGGTGGTCATCTCCGAGATGGAGCACCACTCCAACATCGTGCCGTGGCAGCTGCTCTGCGACCGGATCGGCGCGACCCTGCGCTGGTTCCGGGTCAGCGACGAGGGCCGGCTGGATCTGTCCACTCTGGACAGACTGGTGAACGAGCGGACCCGGATCGTGAGCATCGCGCACATGTCCAACGTGCTGGGCACCATCAACCCGACCGAGGCGATCGTCAAGCGGGCACACGAGGTCGGCGCGGTGGTGCTGCTGGACGGCTCCCAGTCGGTACCCCATCTCGGCGTCGACGTCACCGCTCTGGACGCCGACTTCCTCGCCTTCACCTCGCACAAGATGCTCGGCCCGACCGGCATCGGCGTGCTGTGGGGGCGGTCAGAGGTGCTGGAGTCGATGCCGCCGTTCCTCGGTGGCGGCTCGATGATCGAGACGGTATCGCTGGAGAAGACCACCTTCGCCAAGCCGCCGACCCGGTTCGAGGCGGGTACCCCGCCGATCGCCCAGGCGGTCGGCCTCGGCGCCGCGGTGGACTACCTGTCGGCGCTGGGCATGGCGAAGCTCGCGCGGCACGAGGCGCAGCTGACCGGGTACGCGCTGGAGGCGCTGGCGACCGTACCGGGGCTGCGGCTGTTCGGCCCGGCGACGACCCGCGACCGGGGTGGGATCCTCTCCTTCGACCTGCCCGGCATCCACCCGCACGACGTCGGCCAGGTGCTCGACTCGCTCGGGGTACAGGTGCGGGTGGGGCACCACTGCGCCCGGCCGATCTGCGTCCGCTACGGCGTGGCCGCGATGACCCGCGCCTCGCTGTACCTTTACAACACGACCGACGAGGTCGACGCGCTGGTCGCCGGGCTGGCGCAGGTCCGGAAGGTGTTCGGGTGACCGACGCGCTCTACCAGGAGATCATCCTGGATCATTACAAGCACCCGCACGGGCGCGGGCTGCGCGAGCCGTACCAGGCGCAGGCGCACCACGTGAACCCGACCTGCGGTGACGAGGTGACGGTGCGGGTACAGCTGAGCGGCGAACAGGTCGAGGACGTGTCGTACGAGGGGATGGGCTGCTCGATCAGCCAGGCGGCGGCCAGCGTGCTCTACGACCTGGTCCGCGGCGGGACCGTCGAAGCGGCGCTGACCCGGCACGACGCGTTCCAGGCGATGATGACCGGCCGGGGCGAGGTCGAGCCGGACGAGAACGTACTGGAGGACGGGGTCGCCTTCGCCGGCGTGGCGAAGTACCCGGCCCGGGTGAAGTGTGCGCTGCTGCCCTGGATGGCGTTCAAGGACGCGGTGCTGCGAGCGAACGAGACGGAGACACAGCCATGACCACGACGACGGCGGTCGAAGACATCGAAGAGGCGCTCAAGGACGTGGTCGACCCGGAGCTCGGCATCAACGTGGTCGATCTCGGCCTGGTGTACGGCATCCACGTGGACGAGCAGAACGCGGCGACGCTGGACATGACGCTGACCTCGGCGGCCTGCCCGCTGACCGACGTGATCGAGGACCAGGCCCGGATGGCGCTGTGCAGTGGGCCGGACGGCGGGCTGGTCAGCGACGTCCGGATCAACTGGGTGTGGATGCCGCCGTGGGGTCTGGACCGGATCAGCGATGAGGGCCGGGAGCAGCTGCGCGCCCTCGGCTTCAACGTGTGATCCGAGCCGCCCGGGTCGACGAGCTGGCCCAGTTGCGGGGGATCGAACGCGCCTGCGGGTGCGGTGTTGCGCGGCATCGGCATGCCCGGGATCTGCATGCGCCGCGACCGTAAGCGGTTGCACTCCGGGCGCCACCTTACCTCGGCCGGCCACCGGCGCGGCGCGGTCACTGGCGGCGGGCCGGTCGCGGCAGGCACCATGGCCGCATGCCCACGGATGCGCGTGCTCTGCTTCTCGACTTCGGTGGGGTGATCGCGGAGGACGCGCAACGCCCCGACTGGGCGTCGGTGCTCGCCGAGACGGTACACACCCTGCTGAGTTCCCGGCGCCCTTCCGCGCTGGACGCCGGGACGATCGCTGCCGACCTGGTTGCCGGCATGGCCGCCTACGCTCGCTGGTGCGACGCGATGTGCCGACCGTACGCCCCGGTCGAGCTCGGTCACGAGCAGTTCTGGTCGGACTTCGTCGCCGCGGACTGGCCGGCGGCGGCGCGGGAGGTGCTGCTCGCGCGCGCGACGACACTCTGCCACCGGCTGGGCGAGGTGACGCACGCCTGGCGGGTACGGGACGGGATGGCCGAGTTGCTGGCCGACGCGGCGAACCGGGGCATGCTGCTGGCGGTGGTGAGCAACACGCTGTACGGCAGCGCACACCGGGATTTCCTGGAGCGCAACCGGATCGCCGACCGGTTCGCGGTACAGCTCTACAGCGACGAGGTCGGTGTCCGCAAGCCGAACCCGGAGCTGATCCTGCGGGCCACCCGCGCGCTGGGGGTACCCGTCGAGCAGGTCTGGTTCGCCGGTGACACCATCTCCCGGGATGTCCTTTGTGGACGGCGGGCGCGGGTCGGCATGACGATCCTGATGCGCTCGGAGCGCACCGGGCAGGACATCGGGGCCGGTACCGTGCAGCCGGACCGTACCGTCGCCGACCCGTACGAGTTGCGTGAGCTGCTCACCTCGGCGAGCCCGGCCGGCCGGCACCGGCTGTGACTCACAGGTGCTTGCTCGCCTCCCGGATCGACAGGCCGGAGAGCGGAACTTTCGCCAGGAACTCCCGTACCGCCTGCGGGTCGGTGCGGGCGTACTGGCGCAGCGCCCAGCCGATCGCCTTGCGGATGAAGAAGTCGCAGTGCCCGGCC
>JAFMQQ010000906.1 GCA_017354595.1 Micromonosporaceae bacterium | reverse complement strand
CGGCCGGCGGCGAATCGGGAGGTGCGCTATCGCCGCGACAGCTCAAACACCCAACCCGGTGACAGACCGGGCACGCGAGTTCGCCGAGGCGTATCCGCCGGAGGACAGCATCCTGCAGGTCGCCCGCGGGCTGGCGGCCGAGGTCGGGCTCACCCCGGTACAGGCCGGCGCCGGGGCCGCGCTGCGCCTGCTCGCGGCGGCCGGAGCGGCCAGGTCGGTGGTGGAGATCGGCACCGGTACCGGGGTCAGCGGGCTGTGGCTGCTGCGCGGCATGCGAACCGGCGGGGTACTGACAACTATCGATGTCGAGGCGGAGTACCTGCGGGTTGCCCGGCGCGCCTTCGCGGAGGCCGGCTTCGCTCCGTCCCGCACCCGACTGATCACCGGCCACGCGCTGGAAGTGTTGCCCAGGCTGGCCGATGGCGGCTACGACCTGATGTTCGTCGACGGCGACCGGAGCGAGTACGCCGAATGCGTCGCGGCCGCCCTCAGGCTGCTACGCCCCGGTGGGATCCTCGCGGTCAACGGCGCGCTGGCCGGCGGGCGGATCGCCGACCCGGCCGCACGCGATCCCGACACCACCGCCGTACGCGACGTGGTCCGGTCGCTGCGCGATGCGGAGGAGTGGATCCCCGCGTTGCTGCCGGCGGGCGACGGCCTGGCGGTGGCGGTACGCCGCTAGTACACCGGTCAGGCTGTCCGGGCGATCAGCCAGCGGAGCAGCGTACGCACCCCCCAACCGGTGGCGCCCTTGGCGAGTTCGGCGTCGTTGTTGTCGGCCCAGGACGGAGCCGACATGTCCAGGTGCACCCACCGGTCCCGGGCGGCGCCGGTGAACTCGCGGAGATAGAGCGCCGCGGCGATCGAGCCGGCGGTACCGTCGCCGACGTTCACCACATCGGCGTGGTCGCTTCGGATCTGCTCGCGGTACTCCTCGACCAGCGGCAGCCGCCAGAGGTTCTCCCCGGCCGCCTGTGCGGCGCCGGCCAGCTCAGCGGCGAGCGCGTCATCCGCGGTGTACAGGGCGGCGGTCTGTCTGCCCAGCGCCACCCGGGCCGCGCCGGTCAGCGTCGCCAGGTCGACCAGCAGATCGGGGCCGAGCCGGCGGCTGGCGTACGCGAGCGCGTCGGCGAGCACCACCCGACCCTCGGCGTCGGTGTTGCGTACCTCGGTGGTCTGCCCGCCGTAGTGGCGCACCAGGTCGCCCGGGCGCCAGGCTCCGCCGCCCGGCATGTTCTCGGCCAGCGGAGCGAGCGCGGTCACCCGTACCGGCAGCCGCAGCCGGGCGGCGGCGAGCGTGGTGGCGACAACCGCGGCGGCACCCGCCATGTCCTTGCGCATGAGTTTCATGCCGTCGCGCGACTTGATGGAGATGCCGCCGCTGTCGAAGGTGATTCCCTTGCCGACCAGTACCACGTGTTCGCGTACGCCGCGCGGGCGCCAGGCCAGCTCGACCAGGCGGGGTCCGCTCGCCGACCCCGAGCCCACGGCGAGGATGCCGCCGAACCCCTCGGCGGCGAGTTCGGCCGGACCCCATACCCGCAGCCGCAGGCCGGGTACGCCCGCGGCCGCCCGTCGCACCTGGCCGGCGAACCACTCCGGGTTCTTCACCAGGCTGGGCATGTTGGTCAGGTCGCGCGCCAGGTACGTCGCCTCGGCGACGGTACCGGCACGGGCGAGTTCGGGCTGCAGCCGGGCCGGCCGCTCGGCGAGCAGGGTCACCCGGCGCAGCCTCGGCGCGTCGGCCGGGGCGGTCCGCCCCAGCCGGAACCGGTACGCCGCGAGCAGCAGTCCCTCGGCCAGCCCGAGTACCGCACCGGGCGGTACCTCGTCGGGAAGCGCCACACCGAGACCCGGCTCGCGGCGGGCGGCCCGGGCCAGCGCCGCACCGGCGGCCCGCCA
>JAFMQQ010000905.1 GCA_017354595.1 Micromonosporaceae bacterium | reverse complement strand
CCGCGCGGGTACAAGCGCCACGACGACGCGAGCGCGGCGCTCTGCCTGTTCCCCGGGGATGGCTGGTGAGCGAGCAGCCGCGGCACTTCGTCAGCGTGGCGGCTGTCGTCACCGGCGAGGACGGCCGGCTGCTCGTGGTACGCCGCCGGGACAACGGGCAGTGGCAGATCCCGGGCGGGGTGCTGGAACTGGACGAGTCGATCCAGGACGGCCTGCGCCGCGAGGTCGAGGAGGAGACCGGGGTACGGGTCGAGCCGGTACGGCTGACCGGGGTGTACAAGAACCTCCGGCGCGGCACCGTGGCGCTGGTCTTCCGGGCGCGGCCGGTCGCAGGCCGGGCCGAGCCGACCGAGGAGAGCGCGGCGGTCGCCTGGTGGACGGCGGCGCAGGCGCAGAGCCGGATGAGCACGACATTCGCGGTACGCGTCCGCGACGCCCTGTCCGGCGACGAGGTCGCGGTACGCCTGCACGATTCTGCCCAATGACCTGGGGTGCGCCTGCTCGACGAGGCAAGCTCGGTACGATTCGCGGATGGCCAGTGACTGCCTGTTCTGCCGGATAGTGGCCGGCGAGATACCCGCCGACATCGTGCACCAGACCGCGACCACGCTCGCCTTCCGCGACATCAACCCGAAGGCGCCGGTGCACGTACTGGTGATTCCGCGGGCACACCACGGGGACCTGACCGCGATCGGTGCCGCGGATCCGGCGCTGGCCGGCGAGGTACTCGCCGCGGCGGCCGAGGTAGCGAAGGCGGAGGGCCTGACCGGGGGCGGGTACCGGGTCATCCTCAACAGCGGTCCGCACAGTGGCCAGGAAGTCTTCCACGTGCACGCGCACGTGCTCGGCGGGGCCCCGCTCGGCCCGATGGTCAGCCGATGACCGACGCCGAGCAGGCGTACCGGCGGCTGGCCCAGCGGGCCCAGGCCGACGGGCGGGTACCGGCCCTGTCGGTCGCGCTGCACCGCGCCGATCGTCCACTATGGACGTACACGGTCGGGGACGCGACACCGCAGACGCTGTTCCGGCTCGGTTCGGTGACCAAGACCTTCACCGCGGTACTGGTACTGCAGTGCCGCGACGACGGCCTGCTCGACCTGGACGACCCGCTCGCCCGCCACCTCGACCTGCCCCGGCACGGCGAGCTGACGGTACGCCGGCTGCTCTCGCATACCTCGGGTCTGCAACGGGAGCCGTACGGCGACGTGTGGGACACGCTCCAGTCGCCCGACGCCCGCTCGCTTATCGCCGAGCTGGAGCGGGCCGAGCGGGTACTGCCGCAGTCCCGCCGGTTCCACTACTCCAACCTCGGCTACGCACTGCTCGGCCAGCTGGTCGAGACGGTACGCGGCGGCGCCTGGGCGCAGCTGCTCACCGATCGGGTACTGCGCCCACTTGGGCTGGCCTCGGTCACCGCCGAGCCGGCCGGGCCGGTCGCGACCGGGTACCTGGTGGACGCGTACTCCGACCACGCCCGCCCCGAGCCGGCGGTGTCCATCGGCGCTCTCTCGCCGGCCGGGCAGCTCTGGGGTACCGCCGCCGACCTGGCCCGGTGGGCGGCGTACCTGGCCGCGCCGGCCGCGCTCGACCCCGACGGCACGGTACTGCGCGCCGGGACCGTGGAGGAGATGAGCTGGCCGCTGACCCCCACCGAGGAGGCGCTCTGGACGGCCGGCTTCGGCCTCGGCCTGATCGTGGTGCCGCGCGGCGACCGCATTGTCCACATCGGACACGACGGCGCCATGCCCGGCTTCCTGGCCGGTGTGTACGGGCGCCGTGGCGACGGTACGCCACCCGCCTGCGGTGCCGCGGCGCTCGGCTCCTCCGGTACCGCGCCGCAGATCATTGAGCTGCCGCACCAGTTGCTGGACGCGGCCGTGGAGCACGACCCGCCGGAGATCGAG
>JAFMQQ010000904.1 GCA_017354595.1 Micromonosporaceae bacterium | reverse complement strand
CCGCGGACCGGTCCTGGCCCGGCCCGGCCCGGTCCTCGCCGAGCTGCGCGGCCAGCGCCTGCCGGCCGCGCGCCAGCCGCGACTTCACGGTGCCGCTCGCGGTACCGGTCTCCCGCGCAATGTCCTCTATGGACAGACCGACCACGTGGTACAGCACCAGTGCCCGGCGCTGCTGTGCCGGCAGCCGGCGCATCGCATCGACGAGCATCACATGCTCCGGGCCGATCTCCGGCGCATCCGGTACGCCACCGTGGCGCTGATGGGCGGTGAACCGGTTGACCGCCTTACGCCAGCTGCTCACCGCCACCCGGTACGCCACCGTGCGGACCCACCCCTCCGGGTCGGCGTACTCGCGGAGTCTCGACCAGCGCAGCCAGGCTCGCGTGTACGCCTCCTGCACGGCGTCCTCGGCATCGGTGATGTTACCGAGCATCGCGTACAGGTGGCCGACCACGCGGCGAGAGGTCGCCGCGTAGAACTCGTCGAAGTCGGCGCCGGATGGCATCCTGTCCAACGCTTCCGGTCACTGGTGTCCGGTGCTACCTGACACGACCGGGTGGACCTGCAGCCCGCTGCACAGGTCGCCGGTCAGATCCAGGCGGGTCGGCGAGGTACCACCGGGCGGTGTCACCAGCAGCGCACGGTACCCGGTACACGCAGTTCCATCCGGGTTGAATGCCATACCCTCCACATACGCCGACCCGGTACCGCCGGGCGCCAGGGTGACCTTCCCGATGGAGTGCCCCTGGGCCAGCCCGCCCAGGTAGCCGCGCGGGGTGTGGGTCGCGCTCGCCACCTGCCTGCCGCTGGCGTCCAACGCCACCACCCGCGGATAGCCGCGCAGGTAACACCCGACCGAGCCGCTGTTGCCGAACACCACCGCGACCCCGCGGTGACCGGCGCCGGCGCCGGCATGCCCCAGGCTCACCGTGAGGCCGCTCGTCGCGCACACGCCCGGTGCCGGCGTCCCGGTCGGGCTGGCACTGGGAACCGGCGGCAGCGACGACGGCGCACCGGTCGGCGCGGTACTCGCGGCAGCCGGCGCCGTCGGCGCGCTGTCGCCGGTGTTCTGCTGGTCAACTGGCCGGCAGGCGGTACCGGCCAGCGCCAGGCACAGCACGACCACTGGTACAGCTCCCCGTCTCATGGATCTCCCCCCTCAGGCGTTCGACGGTACAGTCACGCCCGAGGTCGGCGACCGGTTCCACGGCGGCGGTGTGGCTTTTCCGCCATCACTGCCCGACGATGCCGGGGATCGCATCCATACGCGGATCAGTTCAGGTACTTCTCGGCCTCGCTGCAGACCTGGTCCGCCTGGGTGGTCAACTGGTTGGCCTGGGCGGTGTTGCCGGCCTGTGCTGCCTGACCCGCCTGCGCGAGCAGCGTCAGGCACTGCGAGATCACCTGCTTCTCCTTGGTGATCTCATCCAGCTGGTTCTGCGTACCCTCCTGTTGCTGCTGCAGCGTGGTGAGCTGGTCTTTGGCCGTCTGCAACTGGGTCTGCAGATCCTTGATCTTGCTTTGGTCATCGGAGATCTGCGCGTTCGAGCTGCGTACCTTGCCGTTGTACGCGTTGCTCTTGGTCAGGTACAGCGCGGCGAATGCGGCGGTGCCGAGGAAGAACACCACGGTGAGGATCGTCAGCACCGTGGTCGCCGGGCCGCGCTTGGCCGGCGGTGCAGCCGGGGCGGAGATGGGATAGCCGGGCGGCGGGTAGCCGAAGCCGCTGGAGACCGGCTGTTCCGGCGGCGGTACCGGCGAACCCATCGGGGGGTACCCGAGCGGTTGGGTGTACCCGGTCGCCGGCTGGGGGGTGACCTCCGCAGCCGCGAGGGTGTAGTTCACCGCCTCGGCCGTGTAGGCCGGCGGGCTGGGCTGGGGCGGCGCGGGCTGGGGTGGCACGGCC
>JAFMQQ010000903.1 GCA_017354595.1 Micromonosporaceae bacterium | reverse complement strand
GGGATCACCTCGGCGGAACCGGTGAGCCACGCGGCGTGGTTCCTGGACCTGCTCGCCACCGCCGGGCTGGCGCCCGCGGAGCACCTGACCGTACTCACCGTGGACGGCTCGCACCTGGGCCGGTTCGCGGCCGGGCACGGGTTGCCGGTGCGGCCGGTACACCTGGCCGGGCGCACCGGCATACCCGGCCGGATGAGCGCGCCGACCACCCTCGTCTTCCTGCTTCCGGTCGCCCTGCACTTCGCCGGTAGCGGTGGCGGCCAGTTGCGCGCGGTGCTGCGCGAGGCGTGGCGCCGGTACGATCTGGCCGGTGCGCGCGCCGACCCGCCCGCCAGTTCCTACGTCCGGTTGGCGGCCGCGCTCTGCGCCGCCGGCCACGACGGCCGGTGTGGCCTGGTACTGTCCACAGTGGAGCCTCGCCCGGAGCTGCTCGCCTGGATCGAGCAGCTGCTCGAACAGAGCCTGGGCAAGGGCGGCAAGGGGATCGTCGTCTTCACCGACCAGAGCCTGGACGACCGGCCAGCCGCCCGCGCGCTGCGCCTGACCGTACCGTACCCGGTGCAGGCCGACCCGGTGCTGCGCCTCGCCGAGCTGGCGGCGATGTTCCTCGGCTGGCAGCTGTGTACCGCGCTCTACGGGTACCTGCATGAGATCTGCGTTGTGGACGAGCCCGCGGTGGAACGGTACAAGGCGCACGCCCGGCGGCTACTGGCCGATCCGGAGGCGGATCCGCTCGCCGGGCTGGACGCTACGCCGTGGCGGCACCGGGTGATCGAGCCGGGCAGCCCGCAGTACCCGGACCGGGTACGGGGACTCGCCGGCGAGCTGCGCCGGGTCGCCGCCGAGCAGGGCGGGTACCTCGACATCACCGTCAACGGCCGGTCGCCGGGCGTGCGAAGCGCCACGATCCAGCACTGGGCCGGGGTCATCGCCGGCCAGACCCTCGGGATACCGGTGAAGCTGCGCCAGGCGCCCGCCGCCTACCACATCTCCGAACAGTCCGAGATGGACGGTCCACAGAGGATGGTCAGTATCCGTACCGTCAGCCGGTCGCACCAGCCGGCCCGGGTCGGTACCTACCCGGACCGGTTCCTGGTGGCCGCGGCGGTCGCCTCGTGGCTGGCGATGAACGAGGTCGGCCGCTGCTGCTTCCTGGTCCTGGTCGACGAAGCGTCCGCAGTGGACGGTGTGCTGGCGGACCTGGCGGCGGCGATCGAACAGAGGAGGGTGTGAGATGGCCCCGATCAACGTGCTGGAGTACGAGCGCCTCGCGCAGGCCGTGGTGGAGCCGGGTGCCTGGGACTACTTCCAGGGCGGCAGCGACGACGAGGTCAGCCTGCGCGAGAACCGGGCCGCCTTCGGCCGGCTCCGGCTCCGGCCCCGGGTTCTGGTCGACGCCACCGCCTGTGACACCGCCACAACCGTACAGGGCACCAGGATCGAACTTCCGGTGCTGGCCGCGCCGGTGGCGTACCAGGGACTGGCCCACCCGGAGGCCGAGTGCGCGACCGCCGCCGGCGTCGCCCGGGCGGGGACGGTCATGGTGGCCAGCTGCAACTCCAACCGGAGCATGGAGGAGATAGCGGCGGCCACGCCTGGGCCGCTCTGGCTGCAGCTGTACCTCACCGGCGACCAGAACGGCAACGAGAAGCTGGTCCGCCGGGCCGAGGACGCCGGCTACCACGCCCTCGTGCTCACCGTGGACCGCCCCCGCTTCGGCAACCGGGAGCGGGACAAGCGCAACGGCTTCAAGCTGCCGCCGCACCTGCGGGCCGTCAACTTCAGCGGTGAGGCGACCCGGGACATGACCGCGGTGGCCATCACCACCTGGCAGACACTGGACTGGCTGGTCTCCGCCACCCCGCTGCCGGTACTGGTCAAGGGCGTACTCACCGGCGAGGACGCG
>JAFMQQ010000902.1 GCA_017354595.1 Micromonosporaceae bacterium | reverse complement strand
GTCGATGTGGCGAGTTACCTGTTCGCGATCGTGACGCTGTTCTTCGTCCGCTTCCCGGACCTGCTCGGCTGGCGCCCGCGGGAGCGGCTGCTGGTCGCGATCGCGAACGGGCTGCGGTACTCGTGGCAGCATCGCGGGTTCCGGCTGATGCTGTTGTATTTCGCGCTGGGCAACGTCTTCCTCGCTCCAGCACTGGTGCTCACCGCACCGCTGGTGCTCTCCTTCGGTACCCCGGTGGAACTGGCCCGGGTGGCACTGGCCGAGGCGGTCGGCGGGATCTGCGGCGGCATCCTGCTCGCCGTCTGGGGCGGTCCGCGGCGGCGCCGGATCCTCGGCGTGCTCGTGGCCAACCTGGGTACCGCGACCGGCTGCCTGGTGATGGGGCTACGCCCGTCGGTCGTCGTGGTGGCCGCCGGCATGTTTGTCATGGCGCTGTCGATGGCGACGGCGCAGGGCATCTACACGGTGATCGTTCAGGTGAAGGTGCCGCAGCGCTACCACGGTCGGGTCTTCGCGCTCAACCAGACCATCGCCTGGTCGACGCTGCCGATCGGCTTCGCGCTGCTGGCCCCGGTCGCGACCGCAGTGCTGGAGCCGATGCTGGCGCCCGGCGGTACGCTCGCCGGCACGGTCGGTGGGTTGATCGGCGTCGGCAAGGGCCGCGGCACCGGCCTGGCGTATGTCCTGTTTGGACTCGTACTGGTCGGGGTGACCATCGCTGGCTTCCTGACCAGGCTGCTGCGCCGGTTCGACCTCGAGGTGCCCGACTCGCTCCCGGACGACCTGGTCGGTATCCAGGAGCGGCAACGCCGGCACGCGGCCAGCATGTGACGCCGGGGCCGGTGACCGCCGGAGCGGATCGTCCTTTGTGGACGGAGCAATGCCTTATCGGGCCTGCGCCCTAGGGTGGATGCCGGCGCGGCCAGGCCGGGATGTCAGACGTGCCGCGCTGTAACCGGCGAGTGCACCGAGGACGACGGCCATGCCAGCCACCGCCACAGGCGGTTTGACGGCCATCACGAAGACCACGCCGATGCCGAGGCCCACCCTGGTCACGACGGCCTGCCACATGCGCGGCAGGTGCATCCGGGCGATCAGGGCCGGCGGCAGGGTGCCATGTTCGGCCCGTACGCCAGCCGCCATCTCGCGCAGCTCCCGGCCGGTCAGCGGCTCGCCGAGGATCACGAACGCCACCCAGGAGATGAGCCCGACGATGATCCAGCCGGGCCAGGACCAGGCGTCCACCGCCAGGTAGAGTCCAGCGCCGAGGACCGCGAAGCGGGCCGACGGCCCGAACGCCGCAGATATCTCCAGGGTCCGGATCCAGGCGTGGGCCGCTCCTGCGTCCCTTGTGGACCGCAGGCCGCCGACGGCCAGCCAGTCCGCGGTCACGCCAGCGAACATGACAATCACCGATGTGATGTGTACAAAGAGGACGATGTCGTAGACGGTCATCTGGCACCAACTCCTGCATCCAGCTCGGAAGGTGTATCGACATGCGACGCCGGCCGTCCCGGCCCGGTGTGCCGGCGCAACAGGTCGCTTCTCATTTCGTGTCGCCACCGGCGCTGGCAGGGACCTTCAGCCGGGCCCAGATGTCGGCGAGCCGCCGGAGGTCGCGGTCGTCGAGCCGGTCGAAGAACAGCGCCCGCAGGTCGTCGTGATGCCGGCGCCACGCCCGGCGCAGCAGCATCCGCCCCTGCCTGGTCAGGACCGCCTCAAGGCTGCGGCCGTCGACGGCCGAGCGCCGGCGCTCGATCAGCCCGCGGTGTTCCAGCCGGTCAGCGAGTCGGGTGAAGCCACCGGTGGACATCAGGCGGCGCTCGGCAAGGTCCGACATGCGCATGCCCTTCGCTCCGGCGGCGCCGAGCAGAGCCAGCACGCTGTATTCGGCCATGCTCACGTT
>JAFMQQ010000901.1 GCA_017354595.1 Micromonosporaceae bacterium | reverse complement strand
CCACCGCGGCGGCAAGCCCGGCGCCCAGCCCGACCGGCACCTACCGGGATCAGATCATGGCCTGGGGCCGGCGGTTCGCCGCCTGCGTCCGCGCGCACGGCGCGCCCAACTTCGCCGACCCGGTCTACCCGGCGGGCCTCGGGCCCAACGGCCCCACCGGCAGTGTCTTCGACACCTTCGAGTGGGGCTTCGAGAACCTGTTCCACCTCGACAAGAGCGACGCCGCGGCGATGGGCGCCTGCGATGACGTCCTCGTCCAGATGCCACCGGCACCGGACGGCAACCGCCCCCCTACCGCCGCCCAGATGACGACCCTGCGGCAGTTCGCGCAGTGCATGCGCCGGCACGGCTTCCCCGACTTTCCCGACCCGAGGGCCGACGGCACCTTCCCGATCCTGAACGGGCCGTACTCGTCCCTCCATCCCCCGTTCCACAATGTCCCGCGCGCCCTCGACAACGCATACCTTGCCTGTACCGCCACCGACCGCATTCCGATGGTCGCTTCGTGAAGACGGTACGAACCCTGGCGGTGGGTGCCAGTGTGGTGGCGATCGGAGCGGCCGGCTGGCTCGCGGTCAACTCCAGCAGACCGCCCGCGGCGCCGGCCGCACCGGCCGTCTCCACCACCACGGCGGCGGTCACCCGGGGCGACGTGAGCAGCCGGGTGGATATCGCCGGCAGTCTCGGGTACGACGGCGGCTTCCTGGCGCGCAACCAACTCCCAGGCGGCATCCTCACCGGCGTCGCGGCGCCGGGCTCGGTGGTACGCCGCGGTGGCGCCCTGTTCGCCGTCGCCGGTACCACCGCCCGGCTGCTCTATGGCGCCCTGCCCGCCTACCGCGACTTCGGCGCCGGCATGACCGACGGCCCCGATGTCCGGGAGCTGGAGCAGAACCTGGCGGCGCTCGGCTACCAACCGGGCACAGTGGACAGTCACTTCACCGCCGCTACCGCCTCGGCGATACGGCGCTGGCAGCAGGCGCAACGGCTGCCGGCAGCGGCGCGTACCGGGCGGCTGCGCCTGGGTGAGGTGGTCTTCCTCGCCGGCGCGGTACGGGTCGGCCAGGACGCGGCCCAGCCGGGCGATCCGGTCGGCCCGGGTGCGCCGGTGCTCTCCGGTACCTCCACCACCCAGGTGGTGACCGCGCCACTGAACGCGGACCAGCGGTACCTGGTGCATGAGGGAGACACGGTGCAGGTGACGCTGCCCACTGGCGCGCCGGTACCCGGCACCATCCTGCACATCGGCCGGGTGGCGACCCCGCCGCCCGGTGGCGACGGCCCGCCGACCGTACCGCTGTCCATCTCGCTGCGACTGCCCAAGGACGCCGGGGACCTCGACCAGGCGCCGGTACAGGTATCGATCACGGTCGAGGTACACAGGGGCGTGCTGCAGGTGCCGGTCACCGCGCTGCTGGCCAAGGTGGGCGGTGGCTACCAGGTCCGGGTGCTCGGTGGTGATGTGCCGCGGCTGGTCGACGTGCAGCCGGGGCTGTACGACGACCAGAGCGGGACGGTCGAGGTCAGCGGGGCCGGGCTGACCGAAGGCATGACGGTGGAGGTACCGGCGACATGACCGCGGTACTGGAGCTGGAGCAGGCGACCAAGACCTACCCCGGCACCCCGCCGGTACCGTCACTGCGCAGCATCGACGTGACCATCCACAATGGAGAGATGACAGCAGTGGTGGGCCCGTCCGGCTCCGGCAAGACCACACTACTCAACCTCGCGGCCGGCCTGGACCGGCCCAGCTCGGGCAGCGTACGCATCGCCGGCTACCCGATCGAGAAACTCTCCGACCGCCGGCTGGCCGGCCTGCGCGCCCACCACCTGGGCGTGGTCTTCCAGCAGTTCTTCCTGCTCGACCATCTGTCCACCGTGGACAATGTGGCCACTGGCCTGCTGTATC
>JAFMQQ010000900.1 GCA_017354595.1 Micromonosporaceae bacterium | reverse complement strand
GCGCGCCACCGGCCGGGCGCGGCGGGCTGCCGGCCGCGCTGGCCGAGCCGGTCAAGGGCGTCCGGTCCGGCTGGGTGGCGTTGCTGGCGCTGGCCAACCTCGCCGTGTTCATGGGCTTCTTCACGCCGATCCAGCAGCTGCTGCCGGAACAGGTGCAGGCGATCGACCCGGCCCACAAGGAGGCGATGCTGGCCTGGGTGACCGGGGTGGGCGCGGTCGCCGCGGTGGTCATCAACCCGCTGGCCGGAGCGCTCTCCGACCGTACCTCCCCGGGACGGTGGAGGGCCTTACGCTGGCTGCCCGCCCGGCTGCGCGGCCGGCGCCACCCGTGGACGCTGGGCGGCGGTCTGGTCGGGGCGCTGGCTCTGGTGGCGCTCGCCGGGCAGCACAGCATCGTCGGTGTCGCGCTGTTGTGGTTCGTCGTGCAGAGCTGCCTCAACGCGACGCTCGCCACCATCACCGCGGCGGTACCCGACCGGGTGCCGGTGGTACAGCGCGGGGCGGTCTCCGGTTGGGTCGGCATCCCGCAGGTGATCGGGCTGGTCCTCGGCGTGTTGCTGGTGACCGTGTTCGTACACGGGGTGGCGGCCGGGTACATCGCGATCGCGATCGGGGTCGTGCTGCTGACCCTGCCGTTCCCACTCTCCACTCCGGACGATCCACTGCCGCCCGAGCACCGCCCCGCCTTCCACCTGCGCCGGTTCTGGGTCAGCCCGCGGCGGTACCCCGACTTCGCCTGGGCCTTCGGTACCCGCTTCCTGGTCTTCTTCGGCAACGCGCTGGGCACGCTGTACCTGCTGTACTTCCTCGACGACGAGGTGCACTACCCGGACCCGCAGGCCGGCCTGCTGATCCTGATCCTCATCTACGCGGTGGCGATCCTGGCCACCTCGGTGATCTCCGGTTGGTTCTCCGACCGCAACGGCAAACGGCGCATCTACGTGGTCATCTCCGGCGTGGTCATGGCGCTGGCCGCGGTGGTGCTCGCCATCCAACCGACCTGGCCGGCCGCGATGGTGGCGGCCGCGTTGCTGGGCGCCGGCTTCGGCGTCTACCTGTCGGTGGACAACGCGCTGGTGACCCAGGTGCTGCCGGTCCAGACCGACCGGGCCAAGGATCTCGGCGTGGTCAACATCGCCAGCTCCGCGCCGCAGGTGATCGCGCCGGTGGTGGCGGCGCCGGTGGTACGCGGACTCGGCGGGTACCCGGCGCTCTACGCTCTGGTCGCGATCGTCACCGTGCTGGGTACCGTCTTCGTGATGCGGATCCGTTCGGTGCCGTAGCCGCTGTTCGCGGCGCCGGTACGGCCGGCATGATCGGGGTGTGCCGGAGCCGAGCCAGCGGCTGCGGGCGGATTGTGCCCGCTGCTTCGCCCTGTGCTGCGTCGGGCCCGCCCTCGCCGCCTCGGCCGACTTCGCCATCGACAAGCCGGCCGGGCGGGCCTGCCCCAACCTGGTCGGCTTCGGCTGCGGCATCCACGATCGGCTGCGGCCAAGCGGCTTCCCGGGCTGCGCCGCGTACGACTGCTTCGGCGCCGGGCAGCAGGTCGCCCAGGTCACCTTCGGCGGGCGGGACTGGCGGGCGTACCCGGAGCTCGCCGGGCAGATGTTCACCGCCCTCGCGGTGATGCGGCAGCTGCACGAGCTGCTCTGGTACCTGGCCGAGGCGCTGCGGCTGGCTGCCGCGGCGCCGGTACACGGGCAGTTGCGGCGCGCGTACCGGCAGACCTCGGCGCTGACCCGGACCGGCCCGGACGAACTGATCGCGCTCGATGTGGCGGCGCACCGCAACGAGGTGAATCCACTGCTGGTGCGGGCCAGCCGGTTGGCCCGCGACCCGGCCGGGCCGGAGCTGGCCGGCAGCGACCTGGTCGGCAGGAACCTGCGCGGCGCGGACCTGCGCGGCGCCAGCC
>JAFMQQ010000899.1 GCA_017354595.1 Micromonosporaceae bacterium | reverse complement strand
CTGGCGCAGCGGTGCGCGGGGTGGGACGGCCGGAGGGTCCGCAAGCTCATCCTCGCGGCCCTCGCGCAGCGGGTGGACGTGGCGCTGGACCCCGGCCAGCTCGAAGCGGACGACCTGATAGGGGCGACCGGCTCAGCCCCGACCCGCACAGCCCCGGCCGGTACGGCCTGATCGGAGGGCACGATGGAAGCCACCAACGCCACCAACGCCGGCAACGCCCCGACCGGCGGCGCGCCGGACCATCGGATGTTCATCGCCGGGAAGTGGACCGATGCCGCGGACGGCGCCCGGATCACCTCCATCAACCCGGCCACCGAACAGCCGCTCGGCTGCGTACCAGACGCCCACCCCGACGACCTCGACCAGGCGGTCGCGGCCGCGGTCGACGCGGCGCCCGGCTGGGCGGCGGCCGGCTGGCAGCAGCGCGCCTCGCTGCTCCGCGAGTTCTGCGCCCGGATCACCGAGCGGGCGGCGGAGCTGGCCGAGCTGGACACCCGGGACTCCGGCAACCCCATCACGGGCATGCGCTACGACCTGGCCAGTACCCCACCGGAGATCCTCTATTACGCCGGCATCGGCTCGGAGGCCAAGGGCTTCACCGCGCCGACCGGCCCGGAGACGCTGGCGTACACGACCCGGCAGCCGTACGGCGTGGTGGCGCGGATCATCCCGTTCAACCACCCGTTCAAGTTCGCCGCAGGCAAGATAGCCGCGCCACTGGCCGCCGGGAACTGCGTACTGCTCAAGCCGGCCGAGCAGACCCCGCTCTCCGCGATCGAGCTGGCGCGGCTGGCCGAGGATCTCTTCCCGCCGGGTGTGCTCTCCGTGCTGACCGGTACCGGCCCGCGGATCGGCGCCGCCATCGCGAGTCACCCTGGTGTCCCGCGGGTCGCGTTCACCGGCTCGGTGCCGACCGGCCGCGCCGTGCTCGCCGCCGGTGCCCCGCACATCAAGCACGTCACGCTGGAGCTCGGTGGGAAGAATCCGATCATCGTCTTCCCGGATGTCGACCCGGCGAAGGCTGCCCGCGCCGCCATCACGGCGATGAACCTGGCTCGGTCCAACGGGCAGTCCTGCGGGTCGGCCTCCCGGGTGTTCGTCCACGACGACATCCGCGGCCCGTTCCTGGAGGCGCTGGTACGGGGTGTGCAGGAGCTACGCGTCGGCGACCCGCTCGACGACAGCACCGAGATCGGGCCGCTCGCCTTCGAGCGGCACTACCAGCGCGTCCTGTCCTACATCGCGGCCGGCCGGGACGAGGGCGCGACGCTGCTCACCGGCGGCGACCGACCATCCACATTGGACCGTGGCTACTTCATCCGGCCAGCCGTCTTCGCCGACGTCACTGACCAGATGACGATCGCCCGCGAGGAGATCTTCGGCCCGGTGATATCGGTACTGGGCTGGCGGGACGTGGACAATGTGGTGCGCCGGGCGAACGCGGTGGAGTACGGCCTGACGGCGAACGTCTGGACCCGGGACATCTCGGTCGCGCACCGGCTGGTCCAGCGGCTGGACGCCGGGTACGTCTACGTCAACGGCACCGGTCGCCGCCCCACCGGTACCGCGTTCGGCGGCTGGAAACAATCCGGCATCGGCAAGGAGAACAGCCTCGAAGAACTCCTCTCCTACACCCGCGAGAAGTCCGTGGCGGTGACGTTGTGACCGCGGTGAACGGGCCTGCCTACGGCTCGGATGTCATGGTGGACTCGATGCGGGCGCTGGGCCTCCCGTACGTCAGCCTCAACCCCGGCTCCTCCTACCGTGGTCTGCACGACTCGCTGGTCAACTATGCGGGCAACGAGATGGAGATGATCTGCTGCCCGCACGAGAAGATCGCTGTCGGTATCGCGCACGGGTACGCCAAGGCGACCGGGAAGCCGATGGGTGTCATCCTGCACAACGTCGTCGGCT
>JAFMQQ010000898.1 GCA_017354595.1 Micromonosporaceae bacterium | reverse complement strand
CGTAGGACACCAATCGCGCCGTCTTGAACGGGACGCGGCGATCGCGGACCTAGCGCGTGTACCACCAGTCCAGCGGTACGGCGTCCCGACCCATTTCCTGGGACCGGTACCACCAGTGCAGCTGAGTATCCTGCCCTCGCATTACATCGGTGACACCCTGCTCGGAGGGGTTGAGATGCAGCGCGCTGCCGGGTCCGCGGTGATAGAACTGCTCAACTTCGTGAATTCCCGATCCAGGCAGCTGGTCGGCATGATGAAGTTCAAGGTTGTTCGCCAGCTGGAGAGGTCGCATACCATGTGCGCCGCGCCAGAGGTCGCTTCTCGTCCAGGGCCCCTGGATCCGCTGCGGAGGATCATTAGGGCCGTAGCCGGTGGGCCCGAACTCGTGTGGCGTATCGCCTCCGCCACCGCCTCCACCTCCACCGCCACCGGCTGGGACCCTGGGCACCCAGCTGGGCGGAGCTGGCAGCTCGAGGCGACTCTGGCTCGATGCGGCGGCGGCGCTGAAGGCTTCATTGATCAGACCGCCGGCCGCGAACGCGATGCCGTGCGGCACCCCCAGATTCCTCATCGCCTGGTACGAGATCGCGCCGAAGAACAAGCCTTCACGAATCTTAAGTTCCTCCGCGGTCTGCCTATCTCGTGCGGCATCCTCGAGTTCGCCGCGTGTTGCGACGATTCCCCCAGGACTGAGGACCAGAGTGTTTCGATAGGCCTTCTCGGCGGCCCGCTGAGCTGCGAGCGCCTTGTCGACCTTCGCGAAGTAGGGTTCGCCGAACTGCTTCATCTCCTCCGGTGTCGGAGTCATCCCCGCTCGCAACATCGTGGGGAGCACCTTGTCGGGTTCGATGCAAGCATGGATCTTCTCCTCGATTCGCGACCCGCCGGACGGCTTGCCTTCCAGACCCGATGGATCCGCGAAGCCAAGTGGGTTTCCCCGCACGTACAGGTAGGTGCTCGGGCCGTCGACCATGCCGGCCGGATCCGGGCAGGTCCACCGGCACAGCCAGGGCGCGTAGTAGCGGGCGCCGTGGTAGTTGAGGCCGGACTCCTCGTCACGTTCCTTGCCGGTGAAGCGGTAGCGCTTTGTCGCGTAGCTGCCGAAGGACGTTTCCCCGTAGGGCGTGTACTCCTCCCGGTTGAGCAGCACTCCGGTCGCGTCCAGGACCGCTGTGCTGCTGAGCAGATGGTCCGCCAGGTGGTAGGTGGCGGTGGGGTACGGGTCGCCGGGCAGCGGGTCGCCGCGCCGGATCAGGCCGATGCGGGCCGGGCCGTCCAGCACGTGTAGCGTGTCGTGCTGCGTCGCCGAGGCTGCTCCGGCGCCGACGGTGAGCCGTTCGAATGCGCCATCGATGTAGATCGTTACGTCCGGCGCACCGTTGCCACGCTGGACAACCTTGACGACCCGGTTGCCGCCACCGTCGTACCGGTACTGGGCGTAGATCGATGGCAGCGCCGTGCCCGTCTGGGTGCGGAAGGTGGCCACCCGGTTGGCGTGGTCCCACTCGAAGCGGCGGGTACCGGCTTCGCCGGTCAGGTTGCCGGCGGCGTCGTAGCTGTAGGCGAACGGGTTGCCAGCGACGGTGAGGCTGGCCAGCCGGTTGCTGCCGGGCGCGTATCCAAAGTCGCGGGTGTAGCCGCTGGCCGAGCTGTGGCCAAGCGACAGCAGGTTCCCGGCGAGGTCGTACCCGTAAGTCTCCAGGTACGGCTGAGTCTTGGTGACATCGGTGCCGGCGGGGGTGTCACTCCACGGCGGCACCGGTGCTTGCGCGGTCTCCCGGCCGGTGGCGCCGGTCAGCCGGTAGAGCGGGTCGTAGCTGAATGCCCGGTCGAGAGCGTCCACAGTGGAGGAGGCGACGGGGTCGGTACCCGTCGGGAGGCCGGATCCGGGTGTCCGGTCGTGCAGCGCCAGCAGGTTGCC
>JAFMQQ010000897.1 GCA_017354595.1 Micromonosporaceae bacterium | reverse complement strand
ACGGGCGTGGGCCAGTCGGTCGGGTCGCTCTCCGCCCCGCCTGCACCGGCCGGTCCGGCAGCGGGGGGCTGGGCGACCGGTGCCGCCGACCGGCCACCCGCGGACTCCTGGGCCGCAGTCTTCTGGGCCGCAGACTCCAGGGCCGCAGACTCCAGGGCGGTGGCCTCCTGGGTCGCGACCTCGCAGCGGATCTGCCAATGCCCGCCGAGCGTCTCGTGTACCGCCTCCACCAGCCGCTCGGGCGCGTCGGCCATCATCGCGGCGAGCGCGCTGTGCTTGAACAGCAGTACCAGGGTGTCGCCGTGCACGTCCCGTACGGTCGCCTCCCGCAGGAGTGCCGCGGTGCGCGGGCTCTTGCCGCGCAGGAACCCCAGGATGTCGTCCCAGACCCGGCGCACCGCGACGGCATCGATCACGCCGGCCGCCCGGTCCAGGCCGGCCTGAGGCCGCTCCGGCCCCGCCGCCGGCCGGGTCGGCGCCGGTTGGGTCGGCGCGGGCTGGACCGGTGCGGACTGGACCGGTGCGGACTGGACCAGGGCGGGCTGGACCGGTGCGGCCGCGGGCTGATCCGGGACCGGTGCCGACCCGTCGGGCGCGGTCGCGGACAGCCGCCGCTCCATCCGCTCCAGTCGCTGCAGCAGCGCACCGGTCGTGCTCTCCGACCCGGGCAGCAGCATCCGCGCGCAGATCAGCTCCAGCAGCAGCCGCGGTGCGGTGGTCCCCCGCATCTCGGTCAGCCCGTCATGCACCAGATCGGCCATGCGGGACAGGGTCGCGGCACCGAACCGATCGGCCTGCGCCGCCATCCGGGCCAGCTGGTCGACCGGCGCGTCGATGAGACCCTTCGCCGCCGCGTCCGGTACCTGCTGCATGACGATCAGGTCGCGCAGCCGCTCGAGCAGGTCGGCGGCGAACCGCCGGGGGTCGTGCCCGGCCTCCGCGATCCGATCGATGGTGGCGAAGACCGCGGCGCCGTCGCCCGCACCCAGTGCGTCGCAGACCTCGTCCAGCAGCGCCGCATCGGTGACGCCGAGCAGGGCCAGCGCCCGGGCGTAGGTGACGCCCTCCGGGCCGGCACCGGCGATCAGCTGGTCGAGCACCGAGAGCGAGTCGCGGGCCGAGCCCCCGCCGGCCCGTACCACCAGTGGGAAGACCCCCGGCTCGACGGTGACTGCCTCGCGCTGGCACAGCTGCTCCAGATATGGCCGGAGTACACCGCCCGGGATGAGCCGGAACGGGTAGTGGTGAGTGCGCGACTTGATCGTGCCGAGTACCTTCTCCGGCTCGGTGGTCGCGAAGATGAAGGTGACATAGTCCGGCGGCTCCTCGACCAGCTTCAGCAGCGCGTTGAAGCCCTGCGTCGAGACCATGTGCGCCTCGTCGATGACGTAGACCTTGAACCGGCTGGAGACCGGCGCGAAGAACGCCCGCTCGCGTAGGTCGCGCGCGTCGTCCACGCCTCCGTGGGAGGCGGCATCGATCTCGATCACGTCAATCGAACCGGGGCCGTCGGGCGCCAGCGCGGCGCACGAGTCACACTCGCCACACGGCTCGGGCGTCGGACCCCGTACGCAGTTCAGCGACCGGGCGAGAATGCGGGCACTGCTGGTCTTGCCGCAGCCGCGCGGACCGGAAAAGAGGTATGCGTGGTTGAGCCGGCCGGTGCGCAGCGCCTGCATCAGCGGCTCGGTGACATGCTCCTGCCCGATGACCTCGGCGAAGGTGCGCGGCCGGTATTTGCGGTAGAGAGCCAGGGCCACCCGTACAAGCTACTCCCGGGGTGCGACAGCCGACCGGGGACGGGAGCGCCCCCCGTGCACCCGCCAGAGCCTGCTTATCCTTGCTGCCTTCCGGCCCTGGGGAGGTTCACAGGGTGTACGCCGCACGAGGGGCTCCCGCAACTGTATCCGTTTCCTCGACGC